>JBNKOT010000027.1:0-3898 GCA_050294855.1 Draconibacterium sp.
TTGGATCTTCGTATTTGATTTTACTCAATACTTCTCCTACTTTTTCATCGTCCGAATCGTTTGCGGCTTTCATGGCAACAGTGTGCCGCGAAGCTGGGAAAACAATTTTCTGGAATTTAGTGTAGGCTTCTTTTGTACTTAAAGTCTGGTTGTATTTTGTTTCTTTTAATTTTACGGTACAACCCAAATCGCCGGCAACCAGTTGGTCGACTTTTTCGCGGTTTTTACCCGCAGAAACAAATACTGCCGAAAGACGCTCTTTGTTTCCTGTTGTTGTATTCACCAAATCGATGCCTTCTTTAATCGTGCCCGACATTACTTTAAAATAAGTAATCTCGCCAACATGCGATTCAACAGCAGTTTTGTAGACAAATAAACTTGGCGAATCGGAAGCATCCATTTTTACTGCTTTTCCGCTCTCGATATTCGTCATTTTTTTCTCGTTTGGAGCAGGCGAAATGTTGGTGATAAATTCCATCAAACGGGCAACACCCATATTCTTTTTCGCGCAGGTACAGAACACCGGGAAAAGACCACGTTCCAACATTCCCAGTTTAATTCCTTTGCGCATTTCATCTTCAGTAAGCGATCCTTTATCGAAATAAAGCTCCATTAAAGCTTCTTCGTTTTCGGCTGCCATTTCAACTAATTCGTTGTGTAATTCGTCGGCTTTATCTTTTTCCGAAGCCGGAATATCTAAAATTTCCGGAGTACCACCGTCGGGACCGTATTTGTACATTTTCATCTTCAAAACATCAATAATCGAAGAGAAAGTTGGTCCTGCATCAACAGGATATTGTACCACAGTTACTTTATTTCCGAAGGCATTTTTGCATTGTTCGAGCGAGGTGTCGAAATTCGAATTGTCATGATCCAGTTGATTCATCACAAAAACAAGCGGAGTGTCGGCTGCTTCAGCCTGGCGGCCTGCTGCTTCTGTTCCTGCTTCAACACCGTTTGATGCATTAATTGTGATTAAACTAAGGGCTGTAACACTCAATGCCGAAACTACATTACCACAAAGGTCGTCCATCCCGGGAGTGTCGAGAATGTTAATTTTTTTTCCGTTGTATTCGCTGTACAACTGAGTTGCGAAAACCGAATTGCCATAGTCCTGCTCAATTTGGTTGTAGTCAGATACCGTATTTTTTGCGGTTACCTCACCTCTTCTGTTAATTACTCCACCCTCAAAAAGCATAGCCTCTGCAAGGGTGGTTTTCCCACTACCGGCATTACCGATTAAAGCAATGTTCCGGATCTCCTCCGTTTTGTAAACTTTCATAATATAGTAGTTTTATTGATTTATATTCTACCCCCCAAATCTTTACTGATTTTGAAGAAAGGTCACCAAAAATAGTAATTAATTGTTAACAATCAACTT
Source organism: Draconibacterium sp. (assembly GCA_050294855.1). Classification (GTDB taxonomy): domain Bacteria; phylum Bacteroidota; class Bacteroidia; order Bacteroidales; family Prolixibacteraceae; genus Draconibacterium. Next base: position 1,382 of record JBNKOT010000027.1, read on the forward strand.
GGATTTTCATTTCACAATTGTATTGTAAAACATTTTTGTAATAAGTAAATTTATCATACTTATTTTAATGTTTTTCTTCTCTTTTATCAATCTCTTAACTTTCATAGTATTTAATGGGAAGTCAGCTGTTTTGCCAGAAACGAGAATACTTGCTTTGTTAATTTATTTAGACTGAATAAAAAAAAGATAAAAATGATTGTGCTCGTCTGAAATAATCATTTACATTTGCAAAGTGTGATATAAGTCATCTAAAATTATGAAAAAAATTTCTTTGGAACTAAAAATGAATGTTATGGCATGTACAATGATGTGTATGTGTTGTTTGCATTTGTGGCAGAAGAAAAAGGATATTTAAAAGTTAGTACTTATAAATAGAAAGCCCTTCTGCCGCATGCAGGAGGGCTTTTTTATTTAGACTGAACGGCAATGTAAAATTTGAAAATCTGCTGATTTGGTAAAACTATTAAAGCATAAAGAATGTTACCTAAAGGAATTGAGCAAAAAACGGTGGATAAATCGAGCAGGAGTATTGTAAAAACAATCTCCTGGAGAATGGTCGGAACCATCGACACCGTTTTAATCTCGTGGGTGGTTGTAGGTAATTTAAACTTTGCGGTAACAATTGGCGGAGTTGAACTGTTTACCAAAATGGTGCTGTATTATTTGCACGAAAGAGTGTGGAACAAAAGCAATTTTGGTCGCGAAAAAGTTACGCCAATTGAATACGAAATTTAAGAATAAGGAATTGTGAAAAAGAATTTTTTACCCATATCAATCGATATTTCCAACCAAAAAATACTGGTGATTGGGGGAGGGCAAAGTGCCTATAAAAAGATAAAAATTTTGCATCGTTTTAGTGCCGATGTTGAAGTTTTGGCGACTGTTGTTTGCAACGAAATAAAACAGTTGGGAATTAAATATACCGAAGCAAACTATCAAAAAGAATTTTTGCCGGGTTATCTTATGTTGTACTCCTGCACAAAAAATCAGGAAGTAAATCAACAAATTCTTGCCGATGGAAAAGACTTGGGTGTTTTGGTAAATATTCACGATGAACCCGATTTATGCGAGTTTGTTTCTCCGGCCATTTATAAAAACGGAAAATTAACCGTTGCCGTTGGATCGAATGGCGAAGATGTTTACGAGTCGATTGGCACGCGAAACCGAATTGCCGAATTTTTAAACGATAAATACAATAACAATTAATATATGTCTTTAAAAACAAATCCATTAAACGAAAATCAATTAGCTGCACTTGCAGCGTTAACAAAAGATTTGACGCCTGAACAGGCGATTTGGTTGAGTGGCTACCTCGAAGGCAGACTTTCGGCTGCAAATCCGGGAGAGGCAGGAACTTTTGTTGCGCAGGAAACAGAAACTCCGGCAACAATTGCCAGGCTTACTATTTTATACGGAACCGAAACCGGCAATGCAAAAGACCTGGCAGAAAGACTTGCTGAAAAAGCGGCTTTCAAAAACATCGAAGGTAACGTGGTTAGTATGTACGATTTTAATTACAAAAAACTGAAAGACGAAGAAAATCTGGCAGTGATTGTGAGTACACACGGCGAAGGCGATCCGCCGGATATGGCTGACGATTTTTATAAATACTTAACCGGAACACGTGCTCCGAAACTGGAAAATGTCAGTTATTCGGTTTTAGCACTCGGCGATAAATCGTACAAATATTTCTGTAAAACCGGCGAAGACATCGATTTGGCATTTAAAAGTTTGGGTGCTTACCGAATGGCCACAACCGTAAAATGCGATGTAGAATACGAAAGAGATGCAGAAATTTGGATGAACAACCTGCTTTTAAATATTCGTCCTTCAGAAAATACTGAAAGTTCAGATACCGGGCAGGCAGCAATAAAAACCGACACTCCAGAATATTCAAAAAAGAATCCGTTTTTAGCACCTGTTTTAGAGAAAGTAAAAATTACCGGCCGCGACTCCGATAAAGAAGTTTATCATGTCGAATTGTCGTTGGAAGGTTCAGGGCTGGAATACGAACCGGGAGATTCTGTTGGTATTTTTACAAAAAATCCAAACAAACTGGTTCAGCAAATTTTGGAAAAGGCAGATTTTAGTCCCGACATTTTAGTCGATGTTGAAGAAGACGAAATTTCGATTGCCGATGCCCTTGCTTATCATTTCGAAATTACGGTGATTACTTTCGATTTACTGAAAAAGTATTTCGAAATCACCAAAAATGAGGAACTGGGAAAACTGTTAAACGACGATAAATTGCTTGACGATTATTTATACGGTCACGATTTATTGGATCTGCTGGAAGATTTTCCCTACGATTGGAATGCTAAAAAACTGGTAGGAATTTTACGTCAGTTGCCGCCTCGTTTGTACTCGATTTCGTCGAGCCAGAAAAGTGTGGAAGACGAAGTTCACATTACCATTTCGCTGGTTCGTTACCAAAGAAAAGATCGCGAACGTTTGGGAGCCTGTTCGTCGCAGGTTGGCCTCGAAATAGAGATCGACGACGAACTTCCGATTTACATC
>JBNKOT010000028.1:0-5756 GCA_050294855.1 Draconibacterium sp.
ACTCCCGGAACATGCGTCGACCAGTGATTAAATACTTCATGATCTGAAGATCCGTAATGTTGTTCGATCTGATAATAAAACGGATCGTCGGTTCCACTTGGTGCAATAATCTGGTTGGCAATTTTTGCCGCGCTTCGGTTGGCCAGTATTTCGCGGTTGACTTCGCCCATATAAACAAAGTAATTTTCCATTACATCGTTGATATAATGCGGATTACCAAAAGTTGTACGCATCAAACTAAAAAACGAATTATTACTTTTTAAATGCAGTCCAACCATATCGAGATTAATATTACACAAAGTTTTCTCCATCACTTCCCGGTGTGCATTTACCCACGGAATTGTTCCTGAATATTCGGGAACCCAAACAAAACGAATACCACGAGCCGGTCGTTTCAATCGGCCATCGTCGAACATTTGTTGTAAAGACCGGGCAACTTCCAATATCACCGCACTTCCGGAAACATTGTCGTTGGCGCCTTGTTTGGTATAACCTTCAAAAATATGAGCCGATAAAATGATTTCGCCTGTATTCGGATCTGTACCTGGAATGACACAAGTTGGCACCTGCAAACATTAGTTTAATGTTTCTGATTCAACCACAGCATGAACCATAATTTTTTCTCCCCTTACAAGGCGGTCGCGCAATTTATATCCTTCGCGAGGTGTTAAATAAAAGCCGAATGTTGCATCCGATCCACGAATTCCACTGGCAGGAATCGCAAGCGGTGCTTTTAATTCACGGCTTGAACCAAATGCCACGACTCCAATCGCTCCATTTCGTATCGCGGTATTATGTGCCCGCCCCACTGTACCCGAAGTAACCACAATTTTACCTTTTACATCAAGACCTTCAAAATCACGATCCAAAGCTTCTTCAACCCAAATCAATTCAGCGTTTACATCGGTGGGTTGACTTCCTTGTGCCAATGATAAAACAATGTCGTCGTTGTCGGCCAGCTTCCGGTTAAAAGGACTAACTTCCCATAATTCACCTTTAATACCGTCCCATATTTCTCCACCTTCAAACCGTTCAATCCGGGCTCCTTTTAAAACATATTCATTGAGTTTATCCAACACGTATTGTGCTTCTCGAAAAGTACCTTCGCCAAATTCCCCGGAAGGACGGTTTCGCTGATAACCAACCATTTCGATGGCATGATTTAAGGCCGTTTCTCCGGAGGATTCACCTATAATGTAATCCATTTGAGTTTGTGGCAAAAGTGTCCACTGATAAAAGGGCGTGTATTGAGCAAATAAATTTGAAACGCTAAAGACCAATACAAGAACGATAAATGTAACTCTGGATCTCATTTTAGCTGACTTAGGATTAAGAAAAATTAAAGTTAAAGATAGCAGAAATCAAATATTTGTTTGAACTCAGCTGCGAGTTCTTGCAGTTTTCTAGTAATCGGTTGAAAAAAGCTCCGGAAATTTTCCTTTTATTCCTTTTTCGCGGTAAAAATCTTTCATTCGATTAATGTCGTTTTTTGCATTCTCGGTGAGTTCGAATTTTTCACCAATCGATATTTCTTTTCGTCCCCAATCAAAACTTCCGAGGTAGACCGGTATTTTAGTTTCGGTGGCTATAATATGAAATCCTGCTTTCCATTTTTGAGTAAAACTTCTCGTTCCTTCAGGCGTTAAGGCCAAATGAATTTGTTCTCTGGTATTTACCAGTTGAATGGTTTGCCTGATTACGTTGACCCCTTTTGAACGATCGATTGGAACACCTCCCATTTTTCGTAATAAAATGCCGACCGGCCAAAAGAAAAATTCTTTTTTGATTAAAACGCTCGCTTTTCCACCAACCGAAGTATAATAAAGCCACGAAATAACAAAATCCCAGGAACTGGTATGCGGTGCACCAATAATAATACATTTTGGTTCAGGTGCAGCTCCACCAATTGTTTTCCACCCTAAAACCTTTAGCCAGAATTTACAGAATCCCTTCATGGTACATAACGTTTTTTTGTTCGATATTGGTAGCTGCAGCGTATTTTTTCAATAACGAAATTGCCATATTGCTTGCTTCCTGTAATTGGGGAGATGCGGCATAATCGATAATAATCATAAGAAACCGTTTGGTGTCTGATGAAACAGAAGTGCGCTGCGAATCGCTGGTTGGAGTTCCAAAAGCACTTTTTTCATCTCTGAAAACCGGCATCGATTCAATGTTTAATTCGCCTCTGCCAATTCCTGAATACGGTTCGTCTTTCTCACCGATTCCAAAAACGGCTTTTCCTTCGATCTTGTCTGCATCGTAACCACCTATCGAAAATCCAGTGGAAATGGAAACGAGGTTTAACAGATCGACAACATTATTGATTTGATATATTTCTCCCCGTTTTAGCACTCTTCGTAAAAGTGCTTCGGCCGACAAACGATATCTGGCCGGATCTTTCCCGCAGGCTTTGTATGCTTTTCTTGATGCAGAAATTGCAGGCATTTTACTGATATCTTCTACTTTTAAACCTGCTTCGAGTTCTATTACTTTATTCTGAATTTCAGTCCAGAGTGCTTCATTTCTTTCTTCCAACTGAACATTACACTCAATACACGATAATTCAGTGGTAGAAACTTTTAAATTTAATTCTTTTGAAACGATTACTTCCTGCATACAAAAGGCTCTAGGTTTTGGAAACAAATCTATTAAAAATGAAAATAAAAAGACGGAATCAACTGGCTATTTTTTTTTCCTCCTATTAAAGCAACGAATGCATTAAGCAGAGCATGATGAAGATTCATGCAGAAATGCATTTGGCGCATCGAACATTTATTTTTCAATCAGCAATTCAATTACGCCAACCAGTTCACATTTCAAAATCTAAGGACGTTTTGCCGGAAGTTCATTTTATTCCCTAAAATATACTTCAAAACAATTTTTGGGCACAAAAAAAAAGGGATTCAAAATAATTGAATCCCTTTTTAATATTTCGTATAACTATACTACTTCCACATTAAATGCTACCGGGCCTTTATCACTGTCTTTGATTTCAAATTCAACAGTTTGACCAGCTTCAAGTGAAAAAACGTTGTCTTTCACTCCGGAACGATGCACAAATAAATCTTTGTTGTCTTCAGACTGGATAAATCCATATCCTTTAACAGCATCGTACCATTTTACGGTACCTTTCATGGTTTCTAGTAACGGTCTCTACGTTGATAACCACCGCCACCGCCACCACGACGATCACCACCACGATTGTTTTCGCGAGGTTTTGACTCGTTTACTTTGATGTTTCTTCCACCAACTTCAGCGTTGTTCAGTTCTTTGATGGCGTTGTTTGCTTCGTCGTCACTATCCATTTCAACGAATCCAAAACCTTTACTTCTTCCAGAAAATTTGTCTGAAATAATTTTAGCTTCAGTTACTGCACCATACTCTTCGAAAATCTCTTTTAAATCTTCCTCGCCTAAATTGAATGGAAGATTTCCAACATAAATGTTCATTTGTTCCTATTTAAAAAATTAATAATTCTCTTTGTTCATTGGTTCCGTTCGGCTAAACATAACAAATCTCAATTCCACTTATACCTGTGTATCGAAAAAAAAGGAATTCCAAGATTATCAATAAAAAAGAGTGGTGAAAACAAGAATGGAGAGCTTTCCGGACTGTCTTAATACTATTCAATAAAAAAAGATCAACTTGTTAATATTCAGATAATCGAGTTATAAAAACACTTAACTCTCTAAAAATTAACGCCTCAAAGGTAATCTATTATTCGAATAAACAAACTTAATTCAAAAATAAATTCATGTATAAAATATCTATTTTAAAGTTTTATTCATATTTTAACTGCACAAGAAATCAGGATGTTAAGTCGCCAATTACCACACTGCTAATAAAACAGCCAAATATTGGTGGCATGTACGAAATGGTACCAACGGTAGATTTTTTATATTGCGATGCTTCAAGACGCACCGCATCTTCGGAAATAATTTCCGACGAAAAAACAACTTTAAATCCTTTCCGTATGCCGTGTTTTGCAAGTCGTTTGCGTAACATCCGTCCCAGTTTACAATTGTACGATTTCGAAATATCGGAGACCTGTATTTTCGATGGATCCATTTTTCCGCCGGCGCCCAAGGAACAAACCACCTTCAATCCTAAATCTATGGCATGTTTGATTAGAAAAACTTTGGGTGTTAATGTATCGATAGCATCTACAACATAATCGTAAGGCTGACTTTTCAGTAAGTTGGTAATTTTTTCATTTTCAATAAAATCGTTGACAACTGTCAATTCAATTTCCGGATTGATGTCGCGAAAACGTGCAGCCAGAATTTCTGCTTTTGGTTTTTTATAGGTGCTGATCAGTGCCACGAGTTGTCGGTTACGATTCGACTCCTCCACCACATCGCCATCTACAATTGTCATTTTGCCCACTCCTGCCCTACATATCTGTTCAGCCGCATAAGCGCCAACTCCGCCCAAACCAACAACAAGCACATTTGCTTTTTTTAAGCGATTTAGTTTCTCTTCGCCAAGCAGTAACTCGGTACGTTCTAACCAACTCATTTATTTGATTTAAGAAAATGCAAAAATAAAAAGATGTTTTGAATTTCAACACGCTTTAGAAACGATCGAGCAAACGGTTTTCAATCCGGTTAAAATTCTCCCAAATCGTTAGTTTTATAGCTTCAACCGGCAAACCTTTTAAATGTGCAGCTTGTTGGTAAATCTTTTCTACTTCGCCATTAAACTCATCGGTTTCAAAAAATAGCTGTTCCAAAGGCAAACTTTTAAACGATTTGGTTGCTTTGGCATTTTCATTAAATAGTATTTCACCAAAAGAAAAGATAATTCCACGACGAGAAAACTGTTCGGTCAATTGTTGGCTTCCTGAGTAGGCATGCATAATCCAGGGCATTTCCGGATGCATTTCCTGATGCAGTTCCAACACTTCGTTATACGCTTTTACACAATGAATGATTAACGGTTTCCGAAACTCTTCTGCCATAAATGCCTGCGCCTGAAAAACTCTTTTTTGTTCTTCAAGATCAGAACCTGAATTTTTATCCAGACCACATTCGCCAATAAAAATTACGTGGTCAAAATCGAGCGCTTCTTCGACCATTGCTAAAGCTTCGTTATTCTCTTTTTTCGATTTGATGTGCCAGGGATGCAAACCAACCGAATAAAAATTACGCCCAGAGAAAGCCGCAAATCCATCGCCCGGATAAATATTTTGTACGATCACGGTATCCGTTTCGTTATGATGCGGATGTGTGTGAATATCGATGTATGGGATCGGGATCATTTTTTAGTAGTTAGTTCAAAGTAGTTAGTACTTATAATTTGTTGAAATAAGCAATTATGCTAACTCCAACACTTTTTTAACTGCATTTTCGGTGCCGTTTGCAATCTGATCGATGGTGGCATCCAACATATAACAAGGAGTAGTAACGACCTTATATTTTTTGTCGACAACAATTTCTCCATGCGTTGCTGTTACATGAGTTCCTCCCATTGTTTCGATACTTTCCGCTGTTCCTGAGTCGTTTCCGATCGTCACTTCCACATCGCCCAAAACCTTTGCAATTAATGCCGGGGCAATACAAAGTGCTCCAATTGGTTTTTCGGCAACCGCAGTGGCTCGAATCGCATGCTCAACATCCAGATTAACACTGCAATCGGCACCATCGAAAGCAAACGTACAAAGGTTTTTAGCAGCGCCAAACCCACCCGGGAAAATAATTGCATCGTAATCGGCCGCTTTGTATGTTGAAAGTGCTTTGATATTGCCTCGTGCT
>JBNKOT010000029.1:0-2267 GCA_050294855.1 Draconibacterium sp.
CCGGTATTTCTACGCGAAGCATGATCAACTTGTGGCTCTTCGTGAAAATCGATTCCAACTCCATGTCCGCAAAATTCATAAACAACCGAGTATCCTTTTGCTTTTGCATAACGATTTATTACAAATCCGATGTTTCCAAAACGGTTGCCCGGTTTCACTTGTTCAATTCCTAAATCGAGGCAGTGCCAGGTGGTATCGATTAATTTTTCTGCTTCTTCCGAAATTTCTCCAATCGAAAACATCCGCGAAGTATCGCCATAAAAGCCATCCAAAATAGTGGTGATGTCGATGTTTAAAATATCGCCATCCTTTAAAATAGTTTCTTTCGATGGAATGCCGTGACAAATTACATTATTCAGCGAAATGCAACTCGATTTCGGGTACCCGTGATACCCTTTTGTGGCTGGAATTGCATTATGAGAAAGAATAAATTCTTCAATTTTATCATCAATAAATTCGGTGTTAACACCTGCTTTAACAAACTGCTCGGCATAATCTAATGTTAGTGCTGCAAGATGACCACTCTTTCTTATTCCTTCAATTTGTTCCGGTGTTTTTATAACGATTCTTCCCATTAACGGTAATTTTTATACAAAATTGGATAAATGTTATCGATTATCAAAGCGGAACAATATTTTTGTGGAAAAGTTTAATAGTAGCTTGAAATCGGCGAACAAAAGTTTATTTTTTTTATGCTGCATTAATTCATTATTTGTTGTAATATTTGTAATACTCAGGGCAAAGATCAAATATTTCGATATTTGTTTAGCCCGATTCTGACTAAATATTTATTATGAAATATAAAAATCAACTTTCGACAAAATCATACTTTATCAATCGATTTGGAAAACTTTCCACTTCGTTTATGTTTTATCAAATGCAGGACATTGCCTGGGAACATGCAAAAGTTTTAGGATTTGGTTTTGATAAATTGCAGGAAGATCAACGTTTTTGGGTACTTTCCAGGTTGCGGGTTAAAATTACACGACGCCCCGATTGGGGAGAGGACTTTACCCTTGAAACCTGGTCGCGGGGTGCCGATCGTTTTTACGGTTACCGCGACTATTTTTTTTCGGATAAAAGCGGTAAAAACATTATTGAAGCTACTACTAGCTGGCTGGTGCTGGATTTGAAATCTAAGAAAATTGTTCAGCTCACCGATTTTAAAAACTTTCCGAAATACGAAGAAAGTGTATTTGGAGAAAATGCAAAAAAAGTGAGATCGCCAAAATCGGATGATGAATTGACTTTTACTCCTGTTCTTTTTACCGAAATCGATATTAATCAGCATTTTAACACCGGACGATATTTGGAACGAGTCATTAATAGTTACGATTTTGAATATCACGAAAAATATGAGTTGGCAGAATACGAAGTCAACTTTTTAAAAGAAGGAATGCCAAATGACCGATTGGCGGTTAAAAAACAATGGATGGATGAAACCACACAACTTTGCAGTGTTGTGCGCGAAAGCGACGGTGCAGAATTGATTCGTGCAAAAATGATTTGGCGGCTTCGATAATTTCAGGGAGTTTGACTTACCAGGTCTGAAAAACTTTTATTGATGGTATGACTTTAAGTCGTACTATCTATAAGATAGCGGAAGAAAAGTATTTAACTCTTCATCATTTTCAAAATTTCTCCAACTTTTTCCTCCATGGTTAAATGCCCGTTAATCCAGTTGATTTTTGTACCACGTTTTTCCATACCACGAAACCAGGTCATTTGTCGTTTTGCAAACTGGTGAATGGCAATTTCGAGTTTTGCAAACATTTCGTCGTACGACAATTCGCCAATAAGATGTAGTGTGAGGTATTTGTATTCCAGTCCGTAATAAATTAGTTGGTCGGGATATAATCCGGAGTCGAGTAATTTCTGAACTTCATCCAACATTCCTTCCTCCAAACGTTGTTTTAGTCGTTTCGTAATTCTTTGACGACGCATTTCACGATCAAAATCCACACCAATATTCAGGCTTTTTATTTCCGGAAAGGAAGTATCCATTTTTGGATTTTCAGCATAATATTTTTCTATTTCGATGGCACGCACCGCACGACGATCGGTTTCTACATCAGTGTGGTTGTGCAATTTTGGTTTTAAATCTTTTAAAATTTCGGTGAGTTCTTCGAGCGATTTTCCTTCCAACTCTTTACGCAATTTTTTATTAGGAGGAACTTCGATTAAACGGTAGTTTTTTAAAACTGCCTCGAGATACAAACCGCTTCCCCCGCACATTATCGGGAATTTATTGCGCGAATTTATTTCAT
>JBNKOT010000030.1:0-4135 GCA_050294855.1 Draconibacterium sp.
CCAAAACGTTTCTTTGGTGCTGCCAGAAACATCGAAGAAGGTGGTTCGTTAACCATAATTTCTACTGCACTTACCGAAACCGGATCGAAAATGGATGAAGTAATTTTTGAAGAATTTAAAGGAACCGGTAACATGGAACTGCAACTCGACAGAAAACTTTCGAACAAACGAATTTACCCATCGGTCGATCTTCCTGCTTCGAGTACTCGTCGCGAAGACTTATTATTCTCGAAAGAAGTATTAAGCAAACTTTGGATTTTACGTCACTATTTGGGTGATATGAATTCGATTGAAGCGATGGAATTTATGAAAACCCGTTTGATGCGTGCCAATTCGATGGAAGAATTTTTAACATCGATGAACGACAACTAATAAGATTTTATTAGAATAGATATGAAAGACAGGTTCAATTTGAGCTTGTCTTTTTTTATGCAAAGAAATTGATATTTTAAATCAATGTACACCTTAAAAAGTATTTGAATTTTACATGCAGCATTCTGATATCTGTGAGAAAATTCATTACAATTAAGAAACAATAAATACTTTATTTCTTTTTGTCTTATCACACGAATTTTATTTTCCTGCTTCACCAGAAAAGTAAACAAAAGAGACCAGGCAAAATTAACTTTAGTACAAATGATTTCCCCTTTAGGGAATAACCGTATTACTTCGTAAAGAATTGGTTTCAAGCGACTCTAAATCGCTTTACCTATTTTAAACCTTTTACAAAATTAAAAGTTGTTGACGGCTGAATTTGCTCCGACCGTTTTAATCTAGATTTTAAAGTTTTCATCCGGTTTTTTGACGGCGGCTCGAAACTCAGATCAATGAGATACCTGAAAAAACCATTTTTCTGCAATTTATTTCTCGACTGCGAAATTGAAACCGGTCTTTCCGGAACAATCGACGTTATGCCGTTACGTCGAAATCTTCTGATCTGAAGATTATTGTCATCTTTCAAATTGTCGTTATCCATGGCAATTGGCATTCGCGAATAAAATAATTCGGGATGAAAATAAACCGGGACAATTCCGTCTTTGTGCGACAACGAAAAGAGTGTTTCGAAATCGATTTCCTGTGGATAACTGAACAACGCAACTCCTTCGGTTTTTATACATTTTGCAGCTGCATCGTTAAAAACGTAAACATTTTCGTTGGCGATGATCCGGCAATTTTGAGGTATTATTTTTTGCTGCGAAAGATGACTGATTACAAAATTACGAATTCCGCTTTTTACCATTCTCCCCACCAATCGCGAATAAAAAGAAAGCGAATCTTCGGGAATAAACTTGGGCAATTCGATGTAAACTTTATTTCTGAACTTCTGAATAAACGGCACATTCGGATCGAATCGACTCCAGGTTATTTTCGAAAAATTCAGAAAAAGTCCATCGAGTTCGTTCAGGTTTACTTTTCGCATCCACTCCATTGAATTAATGCGAAAATAATATTCTTCCCCTTTTCGAAAATGCTTTCCGGAAACTTCAGAGAGATATCTTTTTTTAACTCCAAACGGCAGTTGATTTGTTTTTCTAATACTCTGCTCCTCTATTTTCGAGGGGAATTTTACATCGTTAATGCCCGAAAGATAAACTTCGCTACTGGCTTTAATTTTCTTTTCTCCTGCATCAATTTCATAAAAGCCATTTTTAAAAGCTGCATGTTTTACTTTTACCGTTTCTTGTTTTTCGGTATTCGGAATGTGAAATCTCAAACGAAAACCCGGCTCCACTTTCATTTTTGAAGTAAAACTTATTTTTGATCCGGCAATATTTTGAACTTTTCCCAACAAAACACCAGCAACAGTTTTATCCGATATCGCACTTTGTACATCTTTCCCTACAAAATAGCTTGTTTTTTCGCGACCAAAATCGAGCGCTAGCAAATCTTTAGCTTCCTGATTATTTTCATTATTGTCGAGCACTATCCGATACGCTTTTGCAACACGGAATGTATATTCTCCCGATTTCATCCGACCTTCAATTTTCAGGCTGTTCACTCCAATTTTCGACAAATAATTTACCGAATCGATCAGCTGATTGTCCTTCAAATTAAAAAGATAAGTATTCTTTTTTCGGGTGGAATAAACGCGCCGACAAGGTTGAGTGCACAATCCGCGATTGGCTCCTCGCCCACCCGAATAACTGCTGTACAAACACATTCCCGAAAACGAATAACACAAAGCACCGTGAATAAAAACTTCGGTTTCAACCCGGCTTTTTTTGCAAATGGTCTCCAATTCGCCAAGAGTTAATTCACGGGCCAAAACAACACGGTCGAATCCTTTTTCTCCCGAAAAGTTGGCACCCATCGAATTATGAATTCCCAACTGCGTGCTGGCATGAATACTTAGATTTGGGAAAAAATGTTTTACCAAATAATATACGCCCCAATCCTGAATAATAATACCGTCGATTTTTGCCTGGTTAAGAAAATGTAAATAGTCGATTAACTCCGGAATTTCGGAATTCTTAACCACCGTATTTAGGGTAATATAAACCAGAACATTCTTTTTTTTCGCCTCTTTTACAATAAAAGGAAGTTGCCCGTTGGTAAAATTCCGTGCCCTTCCGCGGGCATTAAATTGTTTTAATCCCAGGTAAATAGCATCGGCACCACCTTGCAGCGCTGCATAGAACGATTCTGTGTTTCCAACCGGTAAAAGCAGTTCGGTTTTTTGTTGCATTCTTAGTTATTTTCAGCAAACTTAGTAAAAATTGAACTTGGCTTTATGGAAAAAACAAAATTCAATATCCTGTTATTTTTACAAGATATAAATTGCATGAATTTTCTATTTTTGCTATCTGCAGATTGCAATTAATGGCAAAAACTGACTATTTTTGCCAAAATTTTAAAATTTGGATTTTTTTCAACACACACATAGATCGCTGTTAGAGAGCTCGAAACCTACGATAAAAAGGGAGCTGATGAATAGTATCGATTGGAATCAGAAACTCATTTGTGTAAAGGGTTTTAGAGGAGTTGGTAAAACTACGTTTTTACTCGACTATATTCGTAAAACCTATCCGATTTCGAATGATGTTCTTTACATCAACCTTAACAATTTCTACTTCACCAAACGCAAGATTAGCTCGTTTGCCGATGAATTTGCAAAACGTGGAGGAAAAGTGTTGTTGTTGGATCAGATTCAGAAATACCCCGATTGGTCGGCCGATTTACGACAGTGTATTGATGAAATTCCTGATTTAAAAATAATTTTTAGTTCGTCGCCGGTACTTCGAATTGCTGAGGGAAATCCCGATTTAGATGGAATTGCGAGTATTAATCATTTGGAAGGTTTATCGTTTCGGGAATACCTGAATCATCAGACCGGAAGTAATTTCGATTTTTATTCGTTTGATGACATTGTAAAAAACCATGTAAAAATTGCACAAAAGATTGTTGCAGCTGTTCGCCCGCTTGCCTTTTTCGACGATTATTTAAAACACGGCTATTTCCCGTATTTTATGGACGACCCGAATTTCTATGCCAACCGTTTGCTCAAACACATCAATCTGGCACTTGAAATCGATGTTCCATACATCAATCAAATCGAACTAAAGTATCTTCCAAAATTAAGAAAACTGTTGCACATCATAGCTACAGAGGCGCCATTTACACCAAATGTTAGTAAATTGGCAACGGCTGTACAAACGTCGCGGGCGACCATTATGAATTACCTGAAATACCTGAAAAATGCCAAGTTAATTCATATGTTACACTCCAACGGCGACGATGACCAGTTGAGAAAACCGGATAAAGTGTATTTGCACAATCCCAATTTAATTTATGCAATTGCACCAAACAATACTGACAATCTGAATTTGCGTCAAACATTTTTCTACAACCAGGTAGGATACAAATGCAAATTAACAACATCTGCAAAAGCAGATTTTTGTGTCAATGGGAAATACCATTTTAGTGTTGGAGGAAGAAAACTCGAAGCAACAAAAGGTGTTTACGCCGCTTCCGACGTAATTGAAGTTGGCGAAGGAAATAAAATTCCATTGTGGTTATTTGGATTTTTATATTAAATGCTGGGTAACGAGATAAAAGAACAGACACCAGAATTTTGATTAAAAAAGAGAATATTAGATCGAATACATCAAAATAAATAAGTTACAAAAGAATAATT
>JBNKOT010000031.1:0-1763 GCA_050294855.1 Draconibacterium sp.
CATTAAATTACTCACATCAACTTCAACGTTGTGCTTTTTTGCCTCTTTAACAAAACGATCAACATACAATTCAATTTCAGGAATAATTGAAGAATTTACCAGGCGAGTTGGCTGCGGATCATCTTTTTGACATCCAAAAAATAAAAGGATAAAAAAGATAAGAGCGTAGATTTTTTTCATTTCGGGTAGAGTTTAGATAACATTTTTGGGACGAAATGCTTTACACAATAAAAATGCCAAATCTAACTTTTAAAAGATCCAATGATTTTTTTATTCAACTTTAAAGTTTCCGAATTCCAATTCCAGGCAAGTTATTTAAGGTAATTTTTCCGTTAATTACTTTCATCCCTTCAAACACATCGTTGGCAATCAGCAGGTTCCCATCCAAATCTGCCCACTCGCAGAGCGGCGATAATTGTGCAGCCGCAGAAACGGCACACGAAGTTTCGGTCATACAACCGATCATTACTTTCATATCAAGCGCACGTGCCACATCAATCATCTTTTTTGCCTCGCGCATTCCGGTGCTTTTCATCAATTTTATGTTGATTCCGGTATACACATCTTTAAATTTTACAATGTCATCGATGCGTTGAAAAGCTTCATCGGCAATTGTTGGCAGCGGACTTTTTTGTGTGAGCCACACCATTTCGTCGATTAATTCTTTTGGCATGGGTTGTTCTATAAAAACAACTCCTTTTTCTTTTAACCAGAAAATATTTTCGAGCGCTTCGTTTTTATCTTTCCAACCTTGATTTACATCTACACAAAGCGGAACATCAGTTACCGAACGAATGGTTTCGATCATTTCGCGATCGTTTTCGCGCCCCAATTTTACTTTTAGTAGCTTAAATTCTGCCGCTTCTTTTGTTTTTTCAATCACCACATTTGGTGTGTCCATACCAATTGTAAACGATGTATTTGGCGTATCTTCGGCTGTTAAACCCCATATTTTATGCCAGGGTTGATCCATAATTTTCCCCACCAAATCGTGCAAAGCAATATCGACAGAAGCTTTTGCTGCACGGTTTCCCGATTCGATTGTATCTATGTATTCCAGAATTTCATCCATTCTGAACGGGTCGTTAAAAGGACTTAAATCCACTTTAGTCAAAAACTTTGCAACGGTTTCGTGCGATTCGCCCAAATACGGCGGCATCGATGCTTCTCCATATCCGGTTACCCCATCGTATTCCAATTCGACCAACATAACCGGTGTTGTGGTTCGCGAACTGGTGGCGAGTGTAAATGCATGATTCAGTTGAAGTTCGTACGGATAAAAGCTTAGTTTCATTTTTGAATTGCTTGAAATTATTGTTTTGTTTTTTGAAAATCCTTGTTTCGATAAAATCATTCCCGATGAAATTACTCCAAGACTTTTAATAAAGTTTCTGCGTTCGATTGTCATTCCGGTAAAATTTGCTTGTAAAAATCATTTTCAAACACCCACTCAATTCCTGCTCCGTCAACATCATTTACGATTCTGCGGGCACGAACAAAAGAAGTTTCGTAGTATTCTGTATAATTTTCTTTTTGATTGTCAAGACTGTTGATCCGAACATTACCCGAAGCATGAATAAACTCCGAATTTCCGAGATATAATCCCACATGAGTTACTTTTTCAGGCTTTGTTTCAGTAGCAGAGCGACCAAAAAAAACCAGATCGCCGGCTTGTAATTTTTTATAGTTATTTTGAGTGTCAACCAAAGCTCCGTAAAGCGTTTGTTGCGATGCATCGCGCTGGAGAATGATTCCGTTCAAAT
>JBNKOT010000032.1:0-13963 GCA_050294855.1 Draconibacterium sp.
TGAAAATATTACTATTTATTGGTACCACATCATCAATTGAAATTGCCAAAGTTTTCAAAAAGACCGGAAAGATTTAATTCTGCCAACTCTTCGTAAAGATGATGAAACAAAAATTACCTTTGATTGTACTAATTGTAGCAATTAATATATAGAAGAATGAGTAATTTATTTGAGATCAAAGATAAGATTGCAGTAGTAACCGGAGGTTCGGGAACCCTCGGAGGAAGTATTTCTAAATACCTGGCAGCCAACGATGTTAAGGTTGCGGTAATTGGTCGCACACAAGACAATGTTGATTTGCGTTTAGAAAAAATAAAAAGTGCCGGTGGAGAAGGAATTGGCCTGGTGGTTGATGTTTTAAACGTCGATGAATTAAGAAAAGCAAAAGATGTAGTTCTTGAAAAGTGGGGAAGAATCGATCTTTTGGTCAATACTGCCGGTGGGAATATTCCGGGGGCAACGCTCACCGAAGATCAAACTGTTTTTGATATGAAAATTACCGATTTTAATAAAGTAACTGATTTAAATTTGAACGGAACGGTTTATCCATGTTTGGTTTTTGGCGAAGTGATGGGCGAACAAAAAAGCGGCTCGATCATTAACATTTCGAGTATGGCAACCATGTCGTCGATCACGCGTGTTCCGGGTTATTCGGTTGCAAAATCGGGAGTTGAGATTTTCACCAAATGGCTGGCCATGGAAATGGCAACTAAATTCAGCGAAAAAATACGTGTAAATGCAATTGCTCCCGGATTTTTTATCAGTACACAAAACGAGAAAATTTTGATAAAACCCGATGGAACGTTAACCGAACGTAGTCAAAAAGTGATCGCTAAAACACCGATGGGAAGATTTGGCGACATCAGCGAATTAAACGGAACAATTCATTATCTGGCGTCCGACGCAGCAAGTTTTGTTACCGGAACAATTGTACCCGTTGATGGTGGGTTTAGTTCGTTTAGCGGAATTTAGGAATGTTCCCAGTTTCCAGTCACAGTACTCAGTTGAGAGAAGGCACGCATTGTCTTTTATTAATAAAATCATCAGTTTAAAAGAAATAAAAAAGGGTAAAATACACAGAAGAAACAATTATGGATTCCATCTTTACAATCTCTTAGAAATCTGAATTTTGAATATTTTCAGGATCTGTTTTAAGAAAAGATGGAATTCCAAATCACACAAAAAAAGTTTAATACTTGCAGGAAATGAAACTTATAAAATCGTGGCGATGGTTTGGAGATGACGATTTGGTTCAGCTCAAATGGCTGAAGGAAAATGGTGTTGAGGAAGTGGTTACAGCTTTGCATCATATTCCAAACGGAGAAGTATGGCCGGTAAATGAGATTCAGAGGGTGAAAAAACGAATTGAAAATGCCGGTCTTAATTGGTCGGTTGTCGAAAGTTTACCGGTAACTGAAGCCATAAAAACCGGATCAGAATTGCGCGATAAACACATTCAAAACTATAAAAGATGCTTAAAAAATCTGGCTGAATGTGGTTTGAAAACGGTTGTTTACAATTTTATGCCAGTGCTCGATTGGGCACGAACAAATTTGCAATACGAACTTCCCGGGGGCAAAGAATCGATGTTGTTTGATTACTCCACATTTGTTGCTTTTGATGTTTTTATTCTGAAAAGGCCGAACGCAAAAAAAGATTATCCTGATGATTTATTACTAAAAGCACGCGGGCTATTTCTGAAAATGAGTCAATCGGAAGCTGAGCGGCTTGCCTACAATATTATTGTTGTAACGCAAGGTTTTATCGACGGTGTAATCGATCCGAGCATCGATGATTATAAAAATGAATTTCTTAAACATTTGAATCGCTATTCACAAATTGGCGACAAAGAGTTGCGTGGGAATCTTGCATATTTTTTAAATGAAATTATTCCGGTGGCCGAAGAAATTGGTATAAATATGGCGATTCATCCCGACGATCCACCATTCCCGGTTTTGGGTTTGCCCAGGATTTTTAGCACACAAAAAGATTTGGAATGGCTGGAGGAAACAAATTCCTCGATAAACAATGGAGTTGCTTTTTGTGCCGGTTCGTTTTCGGCAAGAAAAGATAACGATGTGGTCGAAATGGCCAAACGATTTTCGCATCGCATTCATTTTGCCCATCTGAGAAATACACAGCTTTTGGATGACGGAAGTTTTTATGAATCGGGACACATCGAAGGTGGTGTTAATATGTCGGAATTAGTTAAAGTGCTGCTTGGCGAAATGGAAAAAAGAAAAGAAAAAAACCGGGCCGATTACCGGATTCCGATGCGACCTGATCATGGACTAAAAGGAATTGAAGACTTTGGTTTGATTGCCAATCCAGGCTATCCAATGTTTGGCCGTCTTAAAGGCTTGAGGGAGATTATAGCGCTTGAAACTCAAATTTTGGCTCAAAAAAGTTAGTTTTTTTCACAAACCATCATATGGCGAAATTTTTTAGGTATTTTTATCCATCGAACTAAAACCTAATATTATGCGTCATCTACTTTCTCTTCTTCTAATTGTTAGCTTATTTTCTTGCCAGCAAGAGCAAAATAAAACCAATGAATATCCGATTTCTCCGGTTCCGTTTACAAAGGTTCGCGTTACCGATAATTTTTGGGCAAAACGAATAAAAACCAATCACGATGTAACCATTCCAATTGCGATTCAAAAAAGCAGAGAAACTGGTCGTATCGATAACTTTGCGATTGCCGGTGGATTAATGGAAGGTGAATTTTGTTCGCCATATCCGTTCGACGATACCGATATTTATAAAATAATTGAAGGCGCTGCCTATTCCTTGCAAATGTTTCCTGATGCAAAAATGGAACAAACCATCGATTCGCTGATTTACCTGATTGGAGAAGCTCAGGAAGATGATGGTTATCTATACACCAACCGCACCATTATGGGCGAAAATGGCCATGAATGGGCGGGAAAAAAACGCTGGGAAAAAGTTGATGATTTGAGCCACGAATTATATAATCTTGGTCATTTTTACGAAGCAGCAACGGCGTATTATCTGGCAACCGGGAAACGTGAAATTCTCGATATTGCCATCAAAAGTGCCGATTTAATCGATGAGGTTTTTGGGTATGGGAAAATGGAAAATTTCCCCGGTCATCAGGAAGTGGAAATTGGCCTGGTTAAACTTTACCGGACAACCGGAGAAAAAAGATACCTCGATTTAGCCAAGTTTTTTCTAGACATCCGTGGCAAAGAAAATTTGGGACATAAAACAACTTACAATCAATCGCACACTCCGGTGATCGAACAAACCGAAGCAGTTGGGCATTCGGTTCGTGCAGCTTATATGTGGACAGGAATGGCCGATGTTGCAGCGTTAACCGGCGATCATCAGTACATCGACGCAATCACAAAAATTTGGGAAGATGTGGTATACAAAAAACTTTATATAACAGGCGGAATTGGTGCAGCCGGTGGCCACGAAGGTTTTGGCGGCCCGTACGAATTGCCCAATATGCGGGCATATTGCGAAACCTGTGCAGCAATTGCCAATGTTTTCTGGAATCATCGAATGTTTTTAATGACAGGCGAAGCAAAATACATCGACATTTTAGAACGTACGCTTTACAACAATGTTTTGTCGGGAGTTGCGCTAACCGGCGATCGCTTTTTTTATCCAAATCCTTTGGAATCGATTGGTCAGCATCAGCGAAGTGAGTGGTTTGGTTGTGCTTGTTGTCCGTCGAATATTTCCCGTTTTATTCCATCGATGCCGAATTATATTTATGCGCAAAAGCAAGACAATTTCTATGTGAATTTATTTGTTCCGAGTTCAACTTCGTTTGAAACAAAAAATGGACGGTTGGAATTGTCTCAGAGTGGGAACATGCCCTGGGATGGGAATATTACAATTTCGGTTCAACCCGAAAAAGCTTTAAAATCGAAATTATTTATCCGGATTCCGGGCTGGGCTTCAGATCATCCTGTTC
This sequence comes from Draconibacterium sp., assembly GCA_050294855.1. Taxonomy (GTDB): domain Bacteria; phylum Bacteroidota; class Bacteroidia; order Bacteroidales; family Prolixibacteraceae; genus Draconibacterium. The sequence goes on from JBNKOT010000032.1 coordinate 3,947, forward strand.
CCGGCGACCTGTATCAGTTTAAAGAAAATACTTCGTCGAAACCGATTATTAAAATAAACCAAGAAATAGTTTCGACAAAAATGGAAAACGGTTATGCTATAATTTCCAGAACCTGGCAAAAAGGAGACATTGTTGATATTGGTTTTCCATACGAAATCAGGAAAATTCAAGCGCATCCAAATATTGAAAACGATGTGGATAAAATGGCGTTGCAACTCGGACCTTTAGTTTATTGTGTTGAGTGGCCCGATTTTGAAGATCACGATATTTTGAGCCTCGTTTTAAACGAAAAAAGTAATCTGGATTATAATTTTCAGCCACAATTATTGAGTGGTGTAAATACGATTTCGGGAGAAGCCGAAGGAACCAAAACAAATGAATCGGATGAAATTGAAACCTATCCTAGAACCTTCAAAGCGATTCCCTATTACGCGTGGGCGCATCGTGGAAAAGGACAAATGGCTGTCTGGATTCCAACAAAAAAAGAAGCGGCACGGGCAAAACCAAAAGCAACAATTGCATCAACAAGTAAAGTAAGTGCATCGCTCGATAATGTTTTACTTGCCGGAATTAACGATCAGCTTTTTCCAAAAAATTCACACGATAAAACAAACACTTTGTATCATTGGTGGCCACGAAAAAGTGAAACGCACTGGATAATTTACGATTTTGAAACACCAAAAAAAGTTTCGGAAACCGAAGTTTATTGGTTAAAAGACATTCCCAACGGCGGATGTTCATTGCCGGAATCGTGGAAATTGTATTACAAATCAGGAAATAAATGGGTAGAAGTAAAAGGTGAAACTCCGTATCCGATTATTGAAGACGATTGGAATAAAATGGTTTTCGAGCCGGTTACCACTTCGGCCTTAAAACTCGAAATTCAGATTTCGGATGAGTATTCGGCAGGTTTGCACGAATGGGTAGGCAATTAAAACAAAAGATTCCTTCTGTTTAAATGATAGAATCTTTGGAGTCTGAAAGTATGGCATCTGGATTGAATCAACTCAGATGGCATTTTTGCGTTTAAAACATTTTCATCACCTTTTTTAAAGCGGCAATAAAAACATCGATTTCTTCTTTTGTGTTGTACATTGCAAACGAAACCCGAATGGTTCCCTGAATTCCAAAATGCTGCATCACCGTGTCGGCACAATGATGTCCTGTGCGCACTGCAATTCCCATTTTATCAAGCAACATTCCCAAATCGTACGAATGAATTCCTTCGATATTAAACGAAATAACACTCGATTTTTGAGGAGCCTCGCCATAAAAAATAATGCCCTCAACTTCTTTTAATTTCGAAGTGGCATATTCCAGCAATTCATGTTCCCACGCTGCAATCGCTGTCAATCCGGTTTCGTTGATAAAATCGATGGCAGCACCAAAGGCAATCACACTGGTAATGTTTGGTGTACCGGCTTCGAATTTATAGGGCAGTTCGTTAAAAGTTGTGCCTTCGAAAGACACTTCAGAAATCATTTCTCCCCCACCCTGATAAGGCGGCATATCGTTTAACCATTTTTCCTTCCCGTATAAAACGCCAACTCCATTTGGTCCATACATTTTATGTGCAGAAAAAGCATAAAAATCGACATCCATAACTTGTACATCAACAGCAATGTGTTGCACCGCCTGCGCTCCGTCGACAAAAACCGCAACATTTTTTTGGTGTGCAATTTTTGTGATTTCGGCAATCGGATTTATCGTTCCCAATACGTTGGAAACATGGGCAACAGCAATCAGTTTTGTTTTTGAATTGATGAGCCCGGGTAGTTTTTCGATTTCTAAAACGCCCAGGTCGTTAAACGGCAGTTTCACCACTTTTGCTCCTTTTCGTTGCGCTGCCAATTGCCAGGGCACAATGTTGGAGTGGTGCTCCATTTCTGATACAATGATCTCGTCGCCGACTTTTAAAAATTGCTCACAAAAAGAACTTGCAACCAGGTTAACACTTTCGGTAGTTCCTTTTGTAAATATAATTTCGTTACGCGATTGGGCATTAATAAAAGTTTGAAGTTTATCTCTTACTTCCTCGAATTCAATCGTTGCTTTATCAGCCATAAAATGGGCTGCTCTATGAATATTTCCATAATAATCGTTGTGCAGTTTTTCGGCTTTCATCAACACCTGAATCGGTTTTTGCGCCGAAGCGGCACTGTCGAGATACACCAGTTGTTTATTATAAACCTGCTGATTCAGTATCGGAAAACTGCTTCTTATTTTGGCGATATCGTATTTCATATTCTTTGTTTTTCAACACCTGGTTTTGCACATTTCAGCAAAACACAAAGGTGCAAAAGATTTTGTAATTTTCTGATGTGCCTAAAACGAAAGAAACCGTTCCTTTTGCAAAGAACAGTTCCTATTTTATCTGATTCAAACTATAATGTTATTCTGAACAGCGTTTAGCAATCGCAATTGTAATCACATTCGTGACAGCGCGCTACTTCGCCGTTGAGTCTTTTTTCTACCAGATCATCGATTCTGTGGCGCAGTGCCGGTACTTTAATTTTTTCGACTACTTCGTGTGCAAATGCATTCATCATCATTAATCGTGCTTTGTCTTCGTCGATTCCGCGAGCACGCAAATAAAACAGCGCTTCTTCATCGATTTGCCCTACAGTTGCTCCATGACTACATTTTACATCGTCAGCATCGATAATCAGCTGAGGTTTTGTTTGCATGGTTGCAGTGTCGGTCAGCAAGAGGTTATTATTTTGTTGAAAAGCATTTGTTTTTTGTGCATCGCGAGCCACATAAATTTGCCCCGAAAATGCTCCGGTCGAATCATCGTCTAACACATTTTTATAAACCTGATTACTTTGGCAGTGTGGCTTGGCATGTATAATTTTTGTAAAATTATCGACATGTTGTTTGCGGTCTAAAAATGCCATTCCATACATATTGGCTTCGGCATTTTCGCCATTTAAAACAATTTTCAGATTGTTACGAATTAATCCGCCATGCAAGGTTGAAGTGTGCGTTGTTGCTACCGAATTTTGTTCTTGCTGAATAAAAACCGAGTTAATACTCGTTGTATTATTGTGTTGATTTTGCAAGGCATAATAATCGAAATTTGCATTTTCACCCACATATATTTCGGTTACTGCGTTATTTAAATAGTGTTTCAAATTTAAGGTATGATCGCAAATGATTAGTTTTACCTCGGCACCGGGTTCAACAATAATTAAATTTCGCTGGGTAACAAACGTATTTTTTTCTGCATCCAAAAAATTAATTAGCTGAATGGGCTGTTCTATTACCACATTTTTAGGAACAAAAAGAAAATATCCGTCTTTTGCAAAAGCGGTATTTAATGCCACCATTGCATCCTCATCGGTTTTTGCAATTTGTGCGTAATGTTTATTCAGGAGTTCGGGTCTTTCTTTTGCAATTTTCTCCAGACTTCCCAAAATTACACCTTCAGGCAAATTATTAGTTTTACTGTTGTACCAACCGTTTGTTAATGTATTTAAGTGGGCAGCCAATTCGGGCACATCGCACCGAAAAACATCTTTGAGCTGTCCCTTTCCATTTACTTTCTGATGAACAAAATTAAACTCAGTAGTAAACCCAGGCTGTAAATTGGTGTATTTGTAGTTTTCGTTTTTGCGGGTAGGAATTCCCTGCGCCACAAAATCCTGAAATGCTTTTTTTCGTTCGGTGTTCAAAACATCGGGAGAACCTTCGAAAAGAAGATCCTTTACCTCGTTGTAATGAGCCGTATACTTTAGCGATAAATCCGCTTTTTCAACTAAAACGCTCATTTATTTTCCGTTTTCTGTTTTAATCCAATCGTAGCCTTTTGCTTCTAATTCCAGGGCCAGCTCTTTTCCCGCCGATTTTACAATTTTCCCTTTGTACAAAACGTGTACAAAATCGGGAACGATATAATCCAATAACCGTTGGTAATGGGTAACAACGATGGTTGATCTTTCCGGCGATTTTAATGCATTTACTCCGTGTGCCACAGTTTTTAGTGCATCGATATCGAGTCCAGAATCGGTTTCGTCCAAAATTGCTAATTTAGGCTCAAGCATGGCCATTTGGAAAATTTCGTTTTTCTTTTTCTCTCCCCCCGAAAAACCTTCGTTAACCGAACGGTTGGTTAATTTGGTTTTCAATTCAACCAATTCCATTTTGGCACGCATCAGTTTTAAAAATTCACCAGCAGTAAGTTCTTTTTCGCCACGGTGCTTGCGGTGTTCGTTTACAGCCGATTTAATAAAATTTACCATTGGCACACCGGGTATTTCTACCGGATACTGAAAGCTCAAAAACAATCCGTCTTTTGCACGATCCTCCGGCGATTTATCCAATAAGTTTTCACCCAAATAAGTAACTTCTCCTGCAGTAACTTTGTATTCCTCCTTTCCGGCCAATACATTTGCCAAAGTACTCTTACCCGAACCATTTGGCCCCATAATCGCATGAACTTCTCCTGGTTTGATTTCCAGATTAATTCCTTTAAGAATTTCCTGTCCCTCTACGGAAGCGTATAAATTTTTTATTGATAACATTCTTGTAATGAGATTGTGAATTTTTAGTCCTTAAACTTCAACTCTTATTTTTGTTTTATTTTATCCTACACTGCCTTCCAAACTAATTTGCAAAAGCTTTTGAGCTTCCACTGCAAACTCCATCGGAAGTTTATTTAATACCTCTTTTGCATAACCGTTTACAATCATTCCAATTGCCATTTCGGTATCGATTCCGCGCTGATTGCAATAAAAAATCTGGTCTTCACCAATTTTCGAAGTGGTGGCTTCGTGTTCCACAATCGACGATTTATTACTCACTTCGATGTAGGGGAAAGTGTGTGCTCCGCACGTGTCGTTTAACAACAATGAATCGCATTGCGAAAAGTTACGCGAGTTTTTTGCGTTGGGCATTACTTTTACCAGACCACGATAAGTATTGTCGCTTTTTCCGGCCGAAATACCTTTCGAAATAATTGTCGATTTTGTGTTTTTTCCGATGTGAATCATTTTAGATCCGGTATCGGCTTGCTGATGATTGTTCGTCACTGCCACCGAATTAAATTCGCCAACCGAATTATCGCCCAATAAAATACAACTTGGATATTTCCAGGTAATTGCCGAACCGGTTTCTACCTGAGTCCAGCTGATTTTGGAAGAAACTCCTTTACAAAGTCCGCGTTTTGTTACGAAATTGTAAATTCCTCCAACACCTTCTTTATTCCCGGGATACCAATTCTGAACAGTTGAATATTTTACCTCCGCCCGATCTTGCGTAATAATCTCTACTACAGCGGCGTGCAACTGATTTTCGTCGCGCATCGGGGCTGTACAACCTTCGAGATAACTCACATAACTATCTTCGTCGGCAACAATTAGTGTACGCTCGAACTGCCCGGTGTTGGCTGCATTAATTCTAAAATATGTCGATAATTCCATGGGGCAACGAACGCCTTTTGGAATGTAACAAAAAGAGCCATCGCTAAATACTGCCGAATTTAAAGCCGCAAAATAGTTATCGGCAACCGGAACTGCCTGTCCCAAATATTTTTTCACCAATTCAGGATGATCCTGAACGGCTTCGCTAAACGAACAAAAAATAATTCCTTTTTCGGCCAACGTTTCTTTAAAAGTTGTTTTTACCGAAACACTATCCATTACAACGTCCATAGCTACTCCAGCCAAATGTTTTTGCTCTTCGAGCGGAATTCCTAGTTTGTTAAATGTGTCGATCAATTCCGGATCAACGTCATCTAAACTATCTAATTGAGGTTTTTGTTTTGGTGCCGCAAAATAACTTATCGACTGAAAATCGATTGGTGGAATTTTTAAATAGGCCCAATTGGGCATTTTCATTTTTTGCCATTTTCTGAAAGCATCTAATCGGAAATTTAGCATAAATTCCGGCTCTTCTTTCTTAGCTGAAATAATCCGAATGACATCCTCATTCAGTCCCTTTGCAATAATATCCGTTTCAATATTAGTTACAAAGCCATATTTATAATCGCTTTGAGTAACATCATTTAATATCTTTTCCTGTTCTGCCATTTTAACTCTTTTCTTCCCTGATAACAAATCTTAATTCAGACTGTTTAAAAATTAATTGCAAAGATATAAAACTATAGGTATTTTTGAAGCGTAAAGAATTAATACAATACTTTTTTGTCTTTTATTAACGATGAGCAAAGAAAAAAAACAAACCAGCATTTCGGAATTGGGCGAATTTGGCCTTATCGACCGAATAACAAAAAACATACAGCTTAAAAATGCAAGTTCAGTAAAAGGTGTTGGGGACGATGCAGGCATTCTTGATTACAAAGATAAACAGGTGGTTGTAACGTCTGATCTGTTAACCGAGGGCATTCATTTTAACCTCATGTATGTGCCGTTAAAACACCTGGGGTACAAATCGGTAGTAGTAAACCTATCGGATATTTATGCGATGAATGCGACTCCAAAACAAATTACTGTTAGCATTGCCTTATCGGGCAAATTTTCGGTTGAAGCTGTAGATGAACTCTATGCCGGAGTACATTTGGCCTGCGAAAAATACGGTGTCGATCTGGTAGGTGGCGACACCACAAGTTCGTTAACCGGTTTAACCATTAGCATTACTGCTATTGGCGAGATTGAAGAAGGCAAAGCGGTTTTAAGAAGCGGCGCAAAAGCAACCGACCTGCTTTGTGTAACAGGCGATTTGGGAGGTGCTTACATGGGACTTCAATTGCTCGAACGCGAAAACGAGGTTTATAAGGTGAATCCGAACATGAAACCACAAATGGAAGGATACGATTATATTCTGGAGCGACAATTAAAACCTGAAGCGCGGATGGATATTGTTGCTGCCTTCAAAAAAATGGGCGTCACTCCTACTTCGATGATCGACATTTCGGACGGACTTTCATCTGAAATATTGCATTTGTGCAAAAATTCGGGAGTAGGCTGTAATTTGCACGAAGAAAAAATTCCGATGGACGAGCAAACCAAACAAATGGCCGAAGAGCTTAATATTAATCCGATTGTGGCGGCTTTAAACGGTGGTGAAGATTACGAACTGCTTTTTACTATTTCGATCGACGATTACGAAAAAATTAAAAACGATCCCGACATTACCATAATCGGACATATGACTGATTTAGCCCAAGGAGCAAATTTAGTTACGAATGCCGGTTCGGCTATTCCACTGGAAGCTCAGGGCTGGAATCATGGAAAATAGAAAGGATGCGACCACTCAAAGCAATGGCATCCATAAATTTTCACACACAACATTCATTTGTTTTTTAAAAATTAAGAACACGGATTCCATCGTTCAACACTCAAAATAGAAAGATGTCATCCGTTCGTTTGACTAAACTGTGTGACCGAATCTCGATTAGCGATACAAAACACGCTTGAATACAACGGATAATTTCCAATCTATGGCGATGGAAGCTATCCAAACAAAAAATGCCACTCCGAAAAATCAGAGTGGCATTTTTTATCTTATATTTTTGTTAAAATTTAATCGGGTAAATAACCACGAATAATTCCACGTTTCGAGTCTTTAACAAATAGCAGGATTTCGTCGCGTTCCTGAGTTGCCGGCATTTCAGCTTCGATTAATTCTGCAGCCTGCGCTGTGTTTAATCCTTTCTGATAAATAAAACGATAAATGTCCTGAATCTCACGAATCTTTTCGTTGGTTACTTTTCTGCGCCGTAAACCAATCGAATTGATTCCCACATAAGAAAGTGGTTCGCGACTTGCTTTAATATAAGGAGGAACATCTTTTCTTACCAACGATCCACCACCAATCATTACGTGCGATCCGATGTGACAAAACTGATGAACACCACACATTCCCGACAAAATTGCCCAATCATCAACAACAACTTCTCCAGCTAACTGGGTATTGTTTCCAAGAATGGTATAATTTCCAACTTTGCAATCGTGCGCAATATGAACGTAAGCCATTATCAGGTTGTTATCTCCAACAACGGTTTTGTTTTTCGCCGAAGTCCCCCTGTTAATTGTTACAAATTCTCGAATTGTATTGTTGTCACCAATTTCAACTGTGGTGTATTCTCCTCTGAATTTCAAGTCCTGCGGAATTGCACCAATTACTGCTCCCGGAAAAATATTACAATTTTTACCAATTCTGGTTCCGGGTAAAATGGTGACACTGGAACCAATTCTGGTTCCTTCGCCAATCTCAACATCGTGATCAATCGAAACAAAAGGCTCGATAACGACGTTATCAGCTATTTTTGCATCAGGATGAACATACGCTAGTGGTTGTTTCATTATTTGTATCCTTTAATTTTCTGTCTGTTTTACTATCTGTGCCATAAACTCGCCTTCTGCCACCACTTTATCACCCACATAGGTAACACCTTTCATGTTTGCAATACCTCGGCGAATCGGCGAATTTAGAATTAATTTGAAAATCAATGTGTCGCCCGGTACAACTTTTTTTCTGAATTTAACATTATCGATCCGGATAAAATAGGTAGAAAATTTACCTTTCTGCTGATTTAAGACCAATAAACCACCAGTTTGCGCCATTGCTTCAACCAACAAAACACCCGGCATAACAGGTTCTCCCGGAAAATGTCCTTGAAAAAAAGGTTCGTTTACCGAAACACTTTTTATACCAATAATTTCGGTATCTGATGAAGATAGAATTTTATCGACCATTAAAAACGGATAACGGTGCGGCAACAATTCTTTAATTTTATTTACATCCATTAAAGGCAAAGCATTCGGATCGTATTCCGGAGCTTTTAATTCCTCTTTTAAAATGGCTTTTTTTAATGCCTTTGCAAAAATTGTATTTGGTCCGTGTCCCGGTTTCGAAGCAATAATTCGGCCTTTAATGTGTTTCCCGCACAATGCAAGATCGCCAATTACGTCGAGTAATTTATGACGGGCACATTCGTTGTCGTAATGCAAATCGAGATTATTCAGAATTCCCTGCTCTTTTACTTCAACCCGTTTATGATCGAACAAATCGGCAAGACGATTCAGTTCTTCCTGACTAACTTCGCGGTCGATAATAACAATGGCATTATCGAGGTCGCCTCCTTTTATTAAATTATGACTGAGTAATAATTCGAGTTCGTGAAGAAAAACAAAAGTACGGCAGTTGGCAATTTCATCTTTAAACTTTGTTATCGACGATAATTCTGCATATTGATTGTTAAGCACTCTCGATTTAAACGAAATCATGATATTCAAACGATAATCATCGTCGGGCAAAGCAATAATTTCTGCTCCCGATTTTTCATCGTTGATCTGAATTTTTTCTTTTATTTCAAAATATTCACGTTCGGCATTCTGTTCAATCACGCCGGCTTTTTCTATGGCTTCAACAAAATATTTCGAGCTGCCGTCGATAATCGGTGCTTCTTCGTTATTTACTTCAATTAAAACATTGTCGAGATCCATTCCTAAAAGTGCGGCCAAGGTATGTTCGATTGTTCCGATTCTGGCTCCGTCTTTTTCCAACAAAGTTCCTCTCGATGTATCGATTACCAAATCTACATCAGCTTCGATAATAGGTTGGTTTCCCAGGTCAACACGTTTAAATTTGAATCCATGATTTTCAGGAGCCGGTAGAAAATTCATTGTAACATATACACCTGTGTGTAATCCTTTTCCTTCAATTTTAAATGAATTTGCTAACGTTTTTTGTTTTACCACCATACTACTTTCTAAAAATTCGTTATTTGTTTTTAATCGATTCCATTTCTTTTTTAAGCTGAGTAACATCGCGTTGCAGCCGCGGCAGGTTTTTATATACTGCAACTGCTCTCATGGCATCTTTTACCGGAAGTGCCGGCGATCCGAAAATAATCTCACCTTCTTTAACGCCTTTTGCAATTCCTGATTGTGCTGCAATGGAAACATTATCGCCAACTGTTATGTGTCCGGCAATTCCAACCTGCCCGCCAAACATACAGTTTTTACCAATTTTTGTCGATCCCGAAATTCCACTTTGCGATGCCATCACCGTATTTTCTCCAATGTCGCAATTGTGTGCTATCTGAATTAAATT
>JBNKOT010000033.1:0-8731 GCA_050294855.1 Draconibacterium sp.
CTTTTACGTTTTCATACTCCGTCCATTCGCGGTTATGCCAGCGTTTAATTTCACCGTCTTTACTGTATAAATAATGTGCGGGCGGAAATTCCTGAATTTTATTGCAAAAACCTTCCAATGCTTTTAATTCTGATGCAACATAAAAATTGCCAAATTTATCCCAGCCCATGTACAAAGGAATGATTCCGATGTGGTCGCGACCGATCAAATAAGCATCCTCTTTTTCGTCGTATAAAGCAAAAGCAAAAATACCGTTCAAATCGTCGAGGAATTTTTCTTTTTTGTCGTTGTACAAAGCCAAAATCACTTCACAGTCCGATCCCGTTTGAAATTCGTAAGTATCTTTATAATGAGCCCGAATATCGCTATGATTATAGATTTCGCCATTTACACCTAAAATTAAGGACTTGTCTTTACTGTATAAAGGCTGACCACCCGACTCGGGGTCAACAATTGAAAGTCGCTCATGAGCAATAATTGCTTTCTCGCCACAATAGATTCCCGACCAGTCCGGTCCACGATGACGCAATTTTTTCGACATCTTCAAAACTTTTGGTCTCAGCTCCTGAGCATCAATCTTTAAATCAAATGCACCTACTATTCCACACATATTTTTATTTCCTATTTTTTGATCCTAATTATTGTTCAAAAATAAACACTTTGCTAATACATCCAAATTTTTTCTGTCTTTTTTCTATATTTTTTAATATCAGCAATACAATTTTCAACAAAAGCTACAATTAACAAGAAATATAAAAATTATACTTTTTTGTAATTGCCCCCAATTTGATACTTTATTTTTATTCAAAGACAACATTTTTTTTATTTACCCCTTAAAAATTAGATGCGTTAAAAAAAATACTGTAATATTAAAACCATAAGCTACAAACAGAAAAAAATTCAAATAGTTTAAAATTTGATGTTATGACAGATCCTGCTGAGCGCAACAACCGACGAAATTTTATAAAAAACATGGTGGTCGGAACAACAGCAATATCAGGAGCAGGTTTAATCAACTCCTGCTCAGTATCCGAATCGGGGTCCAAAAATCAGAATATTCTTGTCTCAAAGGTAATTACCGCAATGCTTAGCATGCAGCGAGCTTCGTGGGAACAAGGTGTTGCCATGCAGGCTGTGTGGGAATATGGAGAATCGGAACTTGCCTATTTAATGGCCAAAGAAGCAGTTTTACGACAGCTTGAAGATGGCAGACTTTCGGTGGTTTATACCGACAACGGAGTTACCGATCCGGCTGCATCGGGTGAAGTTGTTTTTAGGATGGCAAAAGAAACAGGTGAACCGGATTTTGTTGAAGCCAATAAAAAGATGCTTGATTTTTTGTTGGACAAAGCGCCAAAATCTGACAAAGGAATTTTATACCACATTTTAAGCGCCCCTGAATTCTGGATCGATTCGATGTACATGGCTCCTCCTTATTTGTGTGTTGCCGGTCACCCAAAAGAAGCCATTAAACAAATTGAAGGTTTTCGGAGCGCACTCTGGAACAGCGACAAAAAGCTTTTTTCGCACCGCTGGCACAACGAGAAAAAAATGTTCCTAAACGAAAAATTCTGGGGTGTTGGAAACGGCTGGTCAATGGCTTGTTATGCGCGGGTGATTGACACTTTGCCGGAAAATATGCAGAATGAAAAAGAAAAATTAATTCAATATGCAATTGAAAACATCGACGCTTGTATGACCTATTTACGAGCCGACGGATTATTCCATGACATCATCGACGACAACACTACTTTTGTTGAAACCAATCTCGGACAAATGATTGCATACACTATTTACCGCGGAATAAAATCGGGATGGTTGCCTGAAAATTGTTTTGAAAAAGCTGAAAAAATGCGAGATGCAGCCGTTTCAAAAGTGGATGAACATGGTTTTGTTCAAGGTGTTTGCGGAGCTCCACATTTTAATAGTTCGGGTCGGGCCACCGAAGGACAGGCATTTTTTATTCTGATGGAGGCAGCAAGAAATAAATATTTTGAAGGTTGAGCGATTCCGTCTACACTTGTCTCTCTCAATACTCTTAAAATAAATTAAAGGAATTGTAATCAAATTACCTTAAAGGACTAAAGTGCATTATTCGGTAACATTTATCCCCGACATAAATGCTGGTGTTAATCAAAATTTCGTTCATTTATTTTTCTCGAATGATTAACTTCAGTATCCTTGTCTGCGGCCAAAACTGTTATGCCATAATATGGAAGTTGCAGAAGCGAACTAAACTTTAGTCCATCCTTTACCATTAGTTTTGCAGAGCAACTCCATTAACAAAAACATCTTTCAAAATCAAACCTTCAAAAACGCTAGCATCAAACTTTGTGTCTTGTGCGTCGATATGCATGTTCTCAAAAGTAAAATCTTTAAGTTCATCGTTTTCCGTAATACCGATTTGTGCAAATGTTTTCACCTTCATAGTAATATCGCGGAAAATAATGTTTTCACATAAAGAAGGTGGTGGCGTTTCTTTTCCTTTTAAATCGAAAAACTGTGTCCACGGTTTTATATAAATGCAATTACTTCCTGATCCATGAATATTTTCAAAAGTAATGTATTCGTATTTTTGCGGTGTATCGGGACGCATTTTCAAATGAACCAGCCGGGCCACATCTTCAACCTTGCAATTGCGGATTAAAATATTTCGGTTATGAATCGATTCGCTTCCACAAGTCAGAGCAGAGTGGCAAAACCCAAATGAATTATTTTCGATAAGAATATTTGTATTCGGACCGTTGTTTTGATCCTCATCGGCCCACGGACCTTTTCCACCTTTTAACGCAATGGCGTCGTCGTTCACCGACATGTAACAACCGCGAATTAAAACATTGCTACAAACATCTAAATCGATTGCATCGGAACTGGGTGCCGGAACCGGCCTTCTTGGTGCAAAAATATAGGTGTCTAAAATTTTTGCATTGTTACACCGATACAAATGAGTGGTCCAAAATCCTGAATTCAATAAATTAATATCCTGAATTTGAATGTCATCGGAATTCCTGATAAACACCAGTCGCGGCCTCGAAACTTCGAGATTGGTGCACTTTGGATTCTCTTTCCGTCGTTGCCAGAATGCTTCCCAGTATTTTCTTCCGTTTCCGTCGATCGTACCTTTTCCCGAAATTGTAAAACCATCGATATTAAAGGCATTCACCAGCGCCGGGAAATAATCGAGGTTTTGTCCTTCCATTCGCGAATCGCGAATTGGGTAATCCGAAATATCATCCGAACCTTTTAACATTCCACCTTCCTGAACGTGCAAATGTGTACCGGGTTTAAAAAACACAGCTCCGCTTTTAAAAATGCCTTTTGGCACAACAACTACACCACCGCCGTTTTCCGAAATTTCATCGATCAGCTTTTGAATATTCAATGTATTTATCGTTGAATCGTCAGCAATTGCACCATAATCTGCAATCGAATATTGTTTCCCTAAGGTTGATACATCAATTTTGGCGGTATCCCGAAACCAATCAGAAATTTCTGTTCCATCCGGGAAAGTGTCTTTGGGTTCTTGTTGACATGATGATAAAAAAATTCCGGAAACAAGGGTAAAAAGGAAAAGTCCTTTCAACAAATAATTGTTTTGCATAGGTTTTAAATAATATTAGTAATGATTCGTTTCATCTGTTTAAAATTTTTTGATTTCTGAATGTTCAAAAAATTTGAAGACATTCAGGAACTCACATAAATTTTAATCATTCTTGTTTGTGAATTTAGAATGAAGAAAATTCATGTTCGTTTCATCAGTTGCTATTTTAAAAAATCGGCAATAAAATCCATTTTGGGCTGATAAACCTTTTTTTTCCATAATTTCTGAAATTGTCGCTGATTTAACTGATGACCGCGGTATGGAACACCAAAAATAATTTTTTCGCCTTTCGACTGATTTATTGCGGCGTAAATAGAACTGGCAGGACAGGTATAATCGATAAAACCAATTTCGGTTACCAATGTTGCATCCGATCCTTTTAAAAGATGCGCTGCATCGAAATAAGGCATAGTCGCCAGCATTTTTTCTTTGTCTTTATTCATTCGGAATGGATTGGGCCAGCCACCTTTCCCTCCATGCAACTCGCCACCAAAATCGCACATGGCAGGAACGGTTGCAACCACGGCGCTCACTCTCTTATCCAATCCGGCAGCAGCAAGTGCTTGTCCACCCCCCTGACTTTCTCCAATTACCAAAATGCGCTTTCCATCCCATTCGGGGCGCCCGGTCAAAAAATCGAGCGTTCGTATTAAACGTAAATACATACCCCGAAAATAGTTTTCATTTCTATTTTCCAATCCAATAAAATAATAGTCTTTTAATTCTCCGGCTTCCAGCTCATCGTAATATTTCTGAGGCTGACCGTTTAACATTCCATGCGCGTTTAAATCGAATGCCAAGGCTCCTTTTCCCATTTTTGCAAAGCGCAACGCTTCAGCAGGATTCGACTGACACCACACTCCTTTTACGCCGGCCGCACGAACAAATAAAACAATAGGAAGTGTTCCCGGTGCCGCAGAGTCGGGTTTTGCAAAATAACCCCGCGCGGGTTTTGCTGAGGTGCAGTTAATTTCGACATTGGAGCAAACATAGCCCACTTCAACCTCTTCTACTGCAATACTCCTGATTTCCATTGGCATGATATCCAGTGCTTTTTTCTCCTGTTTCCAAAATTTTGCAAAATCTTTGGGGCGTTCGGTCCCCGGTTGAAAACCTTCCGGATCAACAACTAAACCCAGACTGGCAAATTTTCCACTTGCCCTGACTTCAACAATTAACGAAGTTGGTGCAATGTGCGATTGATTATAAATTTCCAACAACTCACCGGTGTAAACAAAGTTTTTGGTTTTTACATCGTCGCTGTAATTCTCGACAAATTTCACAAAAACAGAATCCGATTCCATACTATCCAGCAAAACAGTAATCTGAATGATCTCCCCTTTTTTATAAATACCGGATTCGTTGCTTTGCTTCAGAATTATATTCTGTCCGAAAGAAACAGCTACAAAACCAAGAATAAAAAAGAAGGAAATAAAAAGCCGGAAAAAAATTCTCATAGAGTTGTAATTTAATCGGTTTAGATGTAAAGTCAAATTTACTCTTAATTTCCTTTTGAAACAATTAGAAATTGAAAATACTTATTCGTCCATATGATATTAAAAGTACCTTTACGCCATGTCAGGAACAAAAAAGAATCAGAAAAATATTCTGCAGAAACTAAAGATTGAACAACTCAATCCGATGCAGGAAGAAGCAAAATTGGCTATTCATTCTTCGGATAATGTTATTTTATTATCGCCCACCGGAACCGGAAAAACTCTGGCTTTTTTATTGCCAATTGTTGCCGAACTCGATCCAACATGCGAACACGTGCAAGTTTTGATTCTTGTTCCATCGCGTGAGCTGGCAATTCAGATCGAACAAGTTACCCGCGAAATGGGAACGGGTTATAAAACAAATGCATTCTACGGCGGACGGAATTTCAGCAAAGACCGCATCGATTTAAACCGACCACCCGCAATTCTGATTGGAACACCTGGCCGGATTGCGGACCATATGAGACGCGAAACTTTTCCAACGCATAAAATAAATACTTTGGTACTCGACGAATTTGATAAATCGCTGGAAATTGGTTTTGAAACCGACATGCAAGATATTCTTTCTTTTCTTCCTGCAGTGGAAAAGAAAATTTTAACATCGGCCACACACAAAGTAAAAATCCCCGAATTTATAGGATTTAAAAATCCTGTTCAGATTAATTACCTCGACAATAAAATTCCGGAGCTGGAAATAAAAACAATCGTTTCTCCGGATAAAGACAAACTGGAGACGTTGGTATCTGCGTTGAATCATTTGGGGAATCAACCGGGAATTATCTTTTGCAATTTTAAAGAATCGATACAACGTGTCAGCGATTTTTTAACTGAAAGGGGAATTAATCATGGTACTTTTTACGGTGGAATGGAACAACGCGACCGAGAACGTGTTTTAATCAAATTCAGAAATGGTACGCATCAGCTTATTGTTGCAACCGATTTGGCAGCGCGCGGACTGGATGTTCCGGAATTGAAATTTATTTTGCATTACCATTTGCCATTACGTTTTCAGGAATTTACACACCGAAACGGGCGAACAGCCCGAATGCACAACGAAGGAACAGCATACATTTTAAAATGGGAAGGCGAAGAATTGCCCGAGTTTATTCCAACTACAGAAATTATTGAATTGAGAAAAGCGCCCAATCCAAAAAAATCGGAATGGCAAACTTTATTTGTTTCGGGCGGCAGAAAAGATAAAATTTCGAAAGGTGATATTGCCGGACTCTTTTTTAAACAAGGCAAACTCAGTAAAGAAAACCTTGGAATGATTGAGTTAAAACACGATTGTGCTTTTGTGGCAGTTCACGAAGAAAAAATAAATCAACTGCTGAAATTGGTTGATAATACCAAACTTAAGAATAAAAAGGTACGAGTTACCGTGGTTTAACGGAATAAAAAATAAAATAAACTGCCCCTCACTTTTCAATGAGGGACAGAACTTCTTGATGATATATTTTTATTTGGAAGGCCCATCGCAATCTGCAATTCCCATTCCCGTAAGACCTGCTTTCCGAATCGGTTCTGTAGCATCATTCAGTGCCTGAAATCCAAAATCTAATCCACCAATAGTACGAATTGGGCGAGTACCCGGAGCTGCATTAATCAAATCTTCATATATTTTTACAATTATCATTGGGTCGGTTGGTGCGTTTTTATCCGCAAACATCGACCTTACCTGCTTTCCAAATCCGTCCATAAATCCGTTAACATGTTCGTAAGCTGCTGCTATTTCCTGATTTCTTGCAGGAACAATGTTTCCAAAGAAATTTGTTTCAAACGGTCCAGGTTCAACCAAAACAACATCAATTCCCAATGGAGCTAATTCATAACGCATCGCTTCACTCATTCCTTCCAAGCCCCATTTACTTGCATTGTACACACCAAATCCGGGAAAAGCAGCTCGACCGGCAGTTGAACTAACCTGTATTATTAAACCAGACCTTTGCGCACGCATTCCGGGTAAAACAGCCTGAGCAACCCGAACCGTTCCAACAATATTTAAATCTAATTGTTCCAAAATTCCTTTTGATGTGAAAGCTTCCACGGCACCTCCATAACCAAGACCAGCGTTGTTAATCAAAACATCAACGGTTGGCAATTGTACAGCCGCTGCATTAACACTCTCATCCGAGGTTACATCCATTTCAAGTACATCGATCTTTAAGTTATTTGAACTTCCAAATTCTGCTAATTCTTTCGCGGGTTTTGAATTTTTCCCATTTACGTTGCGCATTGTTGCAATTATATGGTGACCTTTTTCAGCTAAATACTTTGTTGCACTGTATCCAAATCCTGAGCTACATCCGGTAATTAAAATCTTTTTCATAAGTCAATTTTTTTGTTGAAAGCTAATTAAACACTATTTTGTATTTTATTATTACAAATCGAAACATTGTACCTATACAATTGTTCATCACCCATTTCATAAAATCGTAAAGCAAGACAATAGCGATACACAAAAAGCCACTCCTGTAAAATGACAGAAATGGCTTTAAATATTTTCAATGCTCACCAAATTATTCTTTATTCAAATTAATTGGAATTTCTAAATACCAGTTCGTCTCCTTTCATTTCAATAGAAATAGTGCTTGTTGGATGCACCTTCCCGGCTAAAATTTCTTTCGAAAGTTGGTTCAGAATTTTACGCTGAATTACCCTTTTAATGGGCCGTGCACCAAATTGTGGTTCGAAACCAATTTCTGCCAGATACGAAATCACTTCGTCTGATACCGTTAAACTGATTTCTTTTTTTGCCAACATTCTTATTAATCCATTCAATTGCATTTTTACAATTTCGTGAACTTCTTCCTGCTTCAAAGGTGTAAACATCACCACTTCGTCGATTCGGTTTAAAAACTCCGGACGAATTGTTTTTTTCATCAAACCGAGCACTTCTCTTTTGGTCTCTTCCACCACCTGCATTCGTTTGTTCATGTCAATTGCTTCGAGTTTTTCCTGAATAATATGTGCTCCCATATTCGAAGTCATAATAATTATTGTATTCCGGAAATCTGCAACACGGCCTTTGTTATCGGTTAATCGTCCTTCGTCGAGTACCTGCAACAAAATGTTAAAGGTATCGGGATGCGCTTTCTCAATTTCGTCTAAAAGCACAACTGAATACGGTTTACGTCGTACTGCTTCAGTAAGTTGCCCACCTTCTTCGTATCCGACGTATCCTGGAGGCGCTCCAACCAAACGACTCACTGCATGTCGTTCCTGGTATTCGCTCATATCGATTCTTGTTAGCGCATTTTCGTCGTTAAACAGGTACTCTGCTAATGTTTTTGCAAGTTCTGTTTTACCAACACCGGTTGTTCCCAGAAAAAGAAAAGTTCCAATTGGTCGGCGGCTGTCCTGTAAATCGGCTCGCGAACGCCGGACTGCATCAGAAACCACTTCAATGGCCTCATCTTGTCCAATAACTCTTTTATGTAATTCATCTTCTAACAAAAGCAATTTTTCCCGATCGCTTTGCATCATTTTCGAAACCGGAATTCCGGTCCATTTTGCAACGACTTCTGCAACATCTTCGGTGGTTACTTCCTCTTTTATCAAAGCATTTTCCTGATTGGCAACTAACTCTTCCTGCAACTCATTCAATAATTTTTCTTCTTGCTGGATTTTTCCA
>JBNKOT010000034.1:0-7236 GCA_050294855.1 Draconibacterium sp.
AAAGGCCGACTGTTTTCATTTCCGCGAAAACTTCCTTCTCCGCTTGTTGTATATCCGCAGGAATCGTAATTTCCGATTGTTCCGGCACCTGCGCTAAAAACTGCATCGCTCACTTTTTGTGCCTGTTCAGCAGGAATAAAAGTGACTAATTTTTTTAGCAGTCCGTTTGCAGGTTCTAAAATTCTACAATTTTTGAGTTGGAGTTTCTCGCAGATTTTTGCGTTTACTCCTTTATCGACGCGGTCTAAATTGGTGTGTGCAGCATAAATTGCGATATCGTTTTTTATGGCTTTTAATAAGGAGCGCTCGACATAATTTTTCCCGGTGATTTTTTTTAATCCTGAAAAAACAATCGGATGATGCGCTACAATAAGTTGCGCTTTTTTTGCAATTGCTTCGTCGATAATTTCTTCGGTCACATCGAGTGTCACCAATACCGAATTGATTTCTGCATTTACATCGCCAAGTATTAGGCCCGCATTATCGTACGATTCTTGCAAACTAAGCGGTGCCAGCTGTTCGAGGAAAGTTGTTATTTCTTTTAATCTGGTCATTTATTTTTTTGTTGCGAATCAAAAACTGATTATTCATCGAGTGCATCGCGGATTTCAATCAATTCGTCGCGAACACTTTTAAGTTTTCTGGCAATTTCGAAATTGGTAATGGTTTCGTCGCGGTTTTCTTTCAATTTCATTTTTGCTCCTTTAATTGTCAATCCACGAGTTTTTACCAAATAATGAATAAGTTTTACCACTTCAATATCGGTTTTGTTAAAAAGCCGGTTTCCTTTTCCGTTTTTCTGCGGTTTTAATGCATCAAACTGATTTTCCCAATAACGAATGGTGGAGGTGCTTTCGCCCACCATTTCAGCAACTTCTCCGATGGAGAAAATAATTTTTTCGATATTAGGTTTTTTGTAAGGCACGTAAAATATTTTGTGAATTCGAAATTGGTTAAGAAAATTTGAAGCAACAGGATTTTTCAAATAAATTGAATCCCACTAATCCAAAGACTGCCCGATATTCGATGATATTGAAACCATTTTATCGTATTCCTGCGGAGTTAAATCCTTGTAATAATAATACGCCGGATTCACTTTTTTACCGTCTTTATGAACTTCGTAATGGAGGTGAGGTGCTGTTGAACCACCCGAGTTTCCAACGTAGGCAATTACATCGCCGCGTTTTACCATTTGTCCTCTTTTTACATTAAAGGCGTTTAAATGGCCATAAAGTGTTTCGTATCCGTAACCATGATCGATTCTAAGTTCGAGGCCAAATCCCACTCGACTGCGTTTCGATCCTTTTACTGTGGTTACTTTTCCATCGCCTGTTGCATAAACAGGAGTTCCTACCGGTGCCGTAAAATCCATACCCCAGTGCATTTTCCGAACTTTGTAAATCGGATGAACACGATAACCCCAGCCACTTGCTGTACGTTTTAAATCTTCGTTGGCAACTGGCATTACAGCAGGAAATGCGGCCAACATTTTTTCTTTGTTTAAGGCCATTTCCATTACATCGTCGTACGATTTCGACTGGATGTAAGCTTTTTTGGAAATAATATCGAGTTTTTTTGCTGTCTCGATAACCAAATCAGCATTATCCAGACTTTCGAGGTGCGTATATTTGTTTGTACCTCCAAAACCTCCTTGTCTCACTGAAGACGGAATTGGGTCAGATTCAAAGATGACACGATAAATATTATCGTCGCGCTGCTGAAGATCGTTCAACACGCTTTCAACTTTATCCAGGTCTTTCTGCAATAATTCATATTGAGTTAACAGACGCTGGTTTTCTCTTTTTAGTCCTTTTGTTTTTGGAGTTTCGTACGCATTAATAAAAACTACCACCAAAATTAATGCGATGGCCAAACTACTCGAAAAGTAAGCCAGCACTTTGGTGGCTTTGTCTTTCAATGAAATCCCGACTCTTTCGTAGTTCAGCGTATCCGGATTAAACTTGTATTTCTTTTTCGCCATATATGTTAAGGCTAAATTTTTTTTCCGACTCTAACAAAATTAATTAAAACATATAACTTTGCAAGCTTGTTAGAATCAAGTATTTTCGTCGCTGCAAAGATAACTAAATAACATTGTTTTGATTAAAATGTTGTTTTTGCGGCTCGAAATTTAACAAATTTGCATAAAAAAGAATACGCATGACCAAGACTTCTAAAGAGATACGTAAATCATTTCTCGATTTCTTCACAGAAAAAAAACATCAGATTGTAGCTTCGGCACCGATGGTTGTAAAAGGCGATCCGACCTTAATGTTTACCAATGCCGGGATGAATCAGTTTAAAGATTTGTTTTTAGGAAACGAACCTGTTAAATGGAATCGGATTGCCGACACACAAAAATGTTTGCGGGTTTCGGGAAAACACAACGATTTGGAAGAAGTTGGTTTGGATACCTATCATCACACGATGTTCGAAATGCTGGGGAACTGGTCGTTTGGCAATTATTTTAAAAAAGACGCCATCGACTGGGCCTGGGAATTTTTGGTCACAAGAATGGGAATCGATGCTGATCGTTTGTATGCCACTGTTTTCGAAGGAAGTGCCGATGATAATCAGGAGCGCGACAACGAAGCTGCCGGTTACTGGGAACAGTATTTGCCTAAAGACCGGATTTTAAACGGTAACAAAAAAGACAATTTCTGGGAAATGGGCGAATCGGGTCCTTGTGGACCGTGTTCCGAAGTTCATGTTGACATTCGTTCTGACGAAGAGCGTGCAAAAGTTCCAGGAAAAGATTTGGTAAATATGGATCATCCGCAGGTTATCGAAATATGGAACCTGGTTTTTATTCAGTTTAACCGAAAAGCAAATGGTAGTCTTGAAAACCTGCCCGACAAACATGTCGATACCGGAATGGGTTTTGAACGACTTTGTATGGTTTTACAAGGTGTTCAATCGAATTACGATACCGATGTTTTTCAGAATATAATTGCCGAAATTGGCAAGTTGAGTCATAAAAAATATGGCGACGAATTAAAAGCAGACATCGCCATGCGTGTTATTGCCGACCACTTGCGTGCTGTTGCTTTTGCAATTGCCGACGGACAGTTGCCATCGAACAATAAAGCAGGTTATGTAATTCGCCGGATTTTGCGACGTGCGGTACGTTACGGTTATACCTTCCTCGATTTTAAAACGGCTTTTATTTATAAATTGGCTGATGTACTAAAAGATACAATGGGAGAGGCTTTCCCTGAATTGGTGAGTCAGCAGAATTTAATCGAAAAAGTAATTAAAGAAGAAGAAGAGTCATTTCTACGCACCCTTTCAACCGGAATAAAATTATTGGACGATATTATTTCGAAAGCCAAAAAAGACGGCAAAACACAAGTTGCCGGAAAAGATGCTTTTGTATTATACGATACTTTTGGATTTCCATTGGATTTAACCGAATTAATTGCGCGTGAAAACGATTTGGGTGTTGATGAAAAAGGTTTTAACGTGGAGATGGAAGTACAAAAAAACCGCTCAAGAAATGCCGCACAACAAGAAACCGACGATTGGGTGGAATTGAGAAAAATTGAACAAACCGAATTTGTGGGTTACGATAAACTCGAAACCGAAATCAGAATCGCCCGCTACCGGAAAGTAACGCAGAAAAAGAAAACATTTTACCAGCTGGTTTTTGATCAGACTCCTTTTTATGGTGAGTCGGGTGGACAGGTTGGCGACACCGGATACATCGAGTCGGAGGGGGTAAAAACATCAATCACCGACACACAAAAAGAAAATAATTTAACCGTTCATTTGGTGGCGAAATTACCCGAAAATCTGGGCGATTTTTTCAAAGCTGTTGTAAATAGCGGGAAACGTATTAACATTGCAAATAACCACACCGCAACTCACTTGTTGCATGCGGCTTTGCGCGAAGTGTTGGGAACGCATGTCGAACAAAAAGGATCGTTGGTAAATGCCGACCACCTGCGTTTCGATTTTTCTCATTTTCAGAAACTGAGCGATGAGGAGATTGAAAAAGTAGAGACGATTGTAAATGCGAAAATTCGAGAAAATTCTGGTTTGGAAGAAAACCGTGCTATGCCGATCGAAGAAGCAAAAGCTTCTGGGGCGATGATGTTATTTGGCGAAAAATATGGCGATGCAGTTCGGGTTATTAAATTTGGTGAATCGGTTGAATTGTGTGGTGGAACACACGTAAATGCGACCGGACAAATCGGGATGCTAAAAATTGTTTCGGAAGGAGCAATTGCCGCCGGAGTGAGAAGGATAGAAGCAATTACTGCTGCCCGTGCAGAAAAATACGTAAACGACCAGATTAAAACTTTAAAAAGTATCCAGGAAACCATAAAAGGTTCGAAAGATATTGTTGGAAGTGTGATGAGTTTACTTCAGGAAAATAACGAACTTTCGAAACAGATTGAAGTATTTAATCGTGAGCGGCTGAAAATTGTAAAAGCCAATTTAAAAAGCAAAGTTTTACTCGAGCGCGGTGTAAATATCATCGCCGGTAAAATTGAAGTTGACGATGCTGCTTTGGTGAAAGATTTGGCCTTCCAGTTAAAAGGCGAAGTTGAAAATCTCTTCCTTGTTTTGGGAGCCGCAATTGATGGAAAACCACTTTTAACGGTTATGATTGCTGAAAATATTGTTGCTGAAAAAGGATTAAACGCCGGACAAATTGTGCGCGAAGCGGGCCGCGAAATAAAAGGTGGTGGCGGCGGCCAGCCGTTTTATGCAACTGCCGGTGGAAAAGATGTTGCAGGTTTACAGGCTGCCATCGAAAAAGCGCTTTCGTTTTTACAGTAAAATTGTGTGATGCGAATTCCAATTCGCATTAAATATAAATGGCGGTTTGGAAACCACCAGCCCGAAAGAACCGTTCCTTCTTTATTCAAAATAGAGGGAACGGTTCTTATTTTTGGGCAATTAAAAGATTGAAAAAATAAAAAACTATTTACTCCGTTTATCTGTTAAGTTCTTTGAATTGTTCTAAATAAGAATTATTTTCAGCGCTTAATTATTGACAAATCACGGAAAACGGGCTTTGGGATTCCGAATGCTGCCTTCCACAAATTTCTGATTGAAATGAAGAGATTGTATACTTTTATTACTTCGATGCCATTTATGGCATTTTTATTACTTGCAGTGGGTTTTTCAATGGCAATTGCCACTTTTGTTGAAAGCAGTTATGGAACGCCAACCGCCCTGGCATTAATCTACGATACTTTGTGGTTCGAATTGTTGTGGGCTTTACTTGCGCTAAATCTTGTCAATAATTTTATCAAATACCGCTTCTATACGAAACAGAGAATATCGCTGGGATTGTTTCATATTTCGTTCCTGGTTATTCTGGTGGGAGCCGCAATTACTCGTTATATTAGTTACGAAGGAGTAATGCATATTCGCGAAAATCAAAGTAGTAATATTATTGTTTCTACCGATGATAATTTTTTTGCGGGTTTTGGAAATCAACAAAAAGAAAAGGAAGTCAAATTTTCGGAAAGGACACCAAAACAATTTTCAGCAAAATTTGATGTTAATGGACAGCAAGTGAAAGTAAAATCGGTTGGATTTATTGCTGATGCCGAAAGTAAACCTGTGCCTTCAGAATCGGGAGAGGCGATAATTGATTTTGTTTATTCCTCGCCAGTAACACCTGGAATGCAAGCTTTTCCTTTGAAGAAAGGCGATGTATTACAACAACCCGGATTTACAGTTGGTTTTGAATCGAAACAGAATACTGCGCTTAAGTTTTTTATGCAAGAGCAAAATTTGTTTTTAGTATCTTCTTCTCCTGTAAAAGAAACAACAATGGCCACGCAGAAATCGGTTACATATTCTGCAGGAGATACCATTCCGGCAAAAAGTATGTTTTTATACGGATTAGGATCGTATCAGTTTTTACTTCGGAGTTTTTTGCCAAGAGCAACTTTAATGGCAATGAAAGGACAAAACGAAACGGGTAAAGATGCTGTTATTATTGAAATTTCGGATGGTATAAATAAACAAACTGTTCCGGTATTTGGTCATTCGGGTGTGGTTGCCGATACACTTACTGTTCCGGTTGGTAGTGGTCAGTTGAAATTGGCGTATGGCGCGCCAATTTACAAGGTTCCGTTTCATATTTTTTTAAAAGATTTTCAGCTGGAACGTTATCCGGGTTCAAACTCTCCATCGTCTTATGCTTCGCAAGTGATTTTACAGGATGATAATACTGGACTTCAAAAAGATTACCGAATTTTTATGAATAACACCTTGGTTTACAAAGGATTTAAATTCTTTCAATCTTCGTACGATAACGATGAACACGGGACGGTACTATCTGTAAATCATGATTTATGGGGCACGTGGATTACTTATTTGGGTTATATATTATTAGTAATTGGAATTGTTCTGGCTCTGGTTAACAAGAATTCTTACTTTCAGTTTTTGGCTCGGAAATTAAAGGAGAGTTCAGTAAAATCAATAATTTTGTTGGTTCTGGCAGGAACATTATCTTTTTCTGCTTCTGCCCAAAGTACGGCCGGTGCCGGAATTCCCGACATACACGATCAATTGGTGAAAGAATTTAGCGAATTGTGGGTGCAGGGTGCCGACGGTCGAATTGAACCTGTGTCAACCTTGTCGAGTGAAATTGTTCGGAAAATAAGTCGTAAATCTTCTTTGTATGGAAAAACACCCGACGAGGTGGTTTTAAGCATGATGGTTTACCCGGAAATTTGGCGTTCGTTACCGATTATTCTTGTTTCAGATAAAACCATTGCAGCACAATTAGGTGCCGACGGAAAATACCTTACAGTTCAACACCTTTTTAATGCGCAGGGAAATTACAAAATTTCTGAAAATGTAAGGTTGGCTTATAGTAAAGGACCTGCATTCCGAAGTAAACAGGAAAAGGAATACATCAATCTGGACGAACGGGTAAATATCTGTTTTATGGTATTCCGAACTACGATGTTTAAGGTGTACCCTAGAAAAGCAAAGGAAGATTCATGGTATTCGCCCGGAATTGATACAAAAGAGTATACAGGCGGCGATTCACTATTTATAAAAAGTGGTTTTCAAATGTTGTTGCAATCAATTGCCAGTCAACAAAACGCCGATGCTCAACAAGTTTTAAAAGCAGTGGCTAATTTTCAATTTAAATATGGTGGTAATTTAATTCCTTCTCAATCAAAAAAAGATATTGAAATTGCCTATAACCAGATAAATCCATTTAAACGGATTTTTCCTTATTATTTAATGTTTGGGGTGTTG
>JBNKOT010000035.1:0-4869 GCA_050294855.1 Draconibacterium sp.
TTGCCCTTTCCGCTTATGGTCTAAACAGTTTTTTCGAAGACAAATGGAAAGCTTCAAAAATAACATGGTCGAATATTATTAATATCATTATAACAGCTGTTGTAGTAATATTTTTCTTAACCAAAGCATGGATGCCGTTGGGAGCACAAAATTCGTTGTTCGCCAACTTCCTGTTTGTTATTTTAATTGTTGGAACTGTACTCGGGGCGATGTCGCTGGTGGTACTTTTTTACGCACGCATATTAAATTGGTGTCTGGCAAATAAATGGAAATTTCTGACTGTTCCAATTTTTATTGTTGTGTTTGGAATTACTACCTGGCAAGGTTTTGACAAGCTATTTGGATTTATGCCCGGGTTTGTAAAAACAACCGGTACGTACCAAAAAATTGCAGCGGCAGTTCCCGGAATTGGAAAAGAATTTATGCCATCGCTGGATGAAGGCTCGTTTTTGTTGATGCCCACAACCATGCCACATTCTGGTATCGAAGAAAACCTGGAAGTAATTGCCATTTTAGATAAAAAGGTAAATGCCATACCTGAAGTGGAAAGTGTAGTTGGGAAATGGGGACGTGTAAATTCGGCTCTCGACCCGGCTCCAACATCCATGTTCGAGAACGTAATCAATTACAAATCAGAATATATTCTGGATGAATCAGGACACCGAATGCGATTCAAAGTAAATAAAGAAGATGCATTTGTCTTAAAAGATGGCGGTACATATAATCCTAAAGATGATGGATTCCGACTTATTGAAAAAGAAAATTTGGTTGAAGATAGGAATGGTGATTATTTTCGTCAGTGGCGCGATGAAATTAAGTCGCCTAATGATATCTGGGATGAAATTCTTCTACAAGCTACAATTCCCGGATTAACATCTGCTCCAAAATTACAACCCATACAAACCCGATTGGTAATGTTACAAACCGGAATGCGGGCTCCAATGGGGATTAAGGTTTTTGGACCAACTTTGGAAAGCATTGAAGGAGTAGGTTACGAATTGGAAAGATTGCTAAAAGAGGTTGATGGCGTGCAGGGGATGTCAGTTTTTGCCGACCGGGTAGTTGGCAAACCCTATTTGGAAATGGAAATCAACCGTGAGGCAATTGCACGTTACGGATTATCGGTTAAAAACCTGCAAACCGTTATTGGAAGTGCCATTGGAGGAATGCAATTAACTACAACTGTTGAGGGACGAGAACGTTTCCCTGTTCGTTTGCGCTATGCACGCGAGTACCGCGACAATCCTGAAGATTTGAAAAAGATACTGATTCCAACACCAACAGGAACTCAAATTCCACTGGGCGATTTAGTAACCATTCATTACACACGTGGACCACAATTGATTAAAAGTGAAAATACCTTTTTGGTTGGCTATGTTATTTTTGATAAAAAAGAAGGTTTTGCCGAAGTTGATGTGGTTGAAAATGCACAAGCTTTTTTAAATGACAAATTAGACAAAGGCGAATTTAACTTGCCAGCCGGTGTCAGCTATGTGTTTACTGGAAATTACGAAAACCAAATCAGGGCTACCAAACGATTAATGCTTGTAGTACCAATTTCATTGATGATTATATTCCTTATTCTTTATTTTCAGTTTAAATCGGTAATATCTACATCCCTTATTTTTACCGGAATTATTGTGGCTTTATCGGGTGGTTTCATCATGCTTTGGTTGTACGGACAGCCTTGGTTTATGAACGGCGAATTGGGAGGAATACATCTTCGAGACCTCTTCCAGGTCGGCACAATAAATCTGAGTGTCGCCGTTTGGGTTGGATTTATTGCACTGTTTGGTGTAGCCACCGACGATGGTGTTTTAATCAGTACCTATATCAAACAATTGCAGGAAAAGAAAAGTCCAACAAGTGTAAAAGAAGTACGCGCATTGGTTCTTGAAGCGGGTTCAAAAAGAGTGCGCCCGGCGATTATGACAACGGCAACTACAATTATTGCACTACTGCCAATTCTTACTTCAACTGGAAAAGGTTCTGATATTATGGTTCCAATGGCAATTCCGCTGTTTGGTGGAATGACCATTGAAGTACTCACCATGTTTGTGGTGCCGGTACTTTACAGTATGTGGCAAGAAGGTAAAATTAAAAGAGAACTAAAAAAGCAAAAAGCATAAAATCATGAAGAATTACAAAATAGGATTAGGAATATTGTTTTTGCTGATTTCTTCTGTGGTTTCAGCACAACAAGCGGATTTAGACAATTATCTGAAAATTGCGGCAGAGAACAATCCGGGTTTAAAAGAGAAGTTTAACGATTACATGGCAGCTTTAGAAGTAGCTCCACAGGTAAAAGCTTTGCCCGACCCGCAAGTCGCGTTTGCATATTTTATCAGTCCGGTAGAAACAAGGGTTGGCCCACAACATTTCAAAATTTCAGCGTCGCAAATGTTTCCGTGGTTTGGCACATTACAAGCAAAAGAAAATGCTTCTCTTCAAGCTGCAAAAGCAAAGTATGAATTATTTGAAGAAACAAAATCGAAGCTGTTTAACGATGTTAGAGCTGCCTATTTCAATCTTTATTTTAATAAAAAAGCAGTTGCAATTATTTTGGAGAATATTGAAATACTTGAAACCTTTCAAAAGCTTGCTATCATAAAAGTGGAGGCAGGAATGGTTTCAGTGGTCGATGAATATCGGATTGAGATGGAGATAAATGAATTGGAGAATCAACTGGCTTTGTTAAAAGATAAAGCATTTGTTCTGGAAGTGATGTTCAAGAATTTGTTGAACTCGGATGAAATTGAAACGATTTCGATACCCGCAGATTTGTGGAGAAACGATTTTCACCTTTCAAAACAAGCAGCTCTCGATTCAGTCTCGATATATAACCATCAACTTTTATCAATCGATTTTCAGCAAGCAGCACTTCAATTTAAACGTGAGGTAGCCCAAGCGAATGGCAAACCAAATTTCAAAGTTGGATTCGACTATACATTTATTGGTGAAGGAGAAAATAACCTGGCTGGAAAGGATGCTTTTGTATTTCCATCGATTGGATTAACAATTCCTCTCTATCGGAATAAATACAAAGCGATGGTTCAGGAGGTAATGTACCTTGAGTCGGCAAAAACATTCGAAAAAACCAATAAGAATAATCTATTGGAAACACTTTTTGAGAATGGATGGAAAGATTATCAGGATGCCAACAGACGAACTGAACTTTACGAAACTCAGCTTGATTTAGCTCATAAATCCATTCGCATTTTGGAAACTGAGTATGCCACCGGAAATAAAAATTTCGAGGAGATTTTAAGGATGGAGCGTAAGGTTTTAAAATATCATTTGGAAAAAGAAAAGTCGATTGCTGATAAGCAGGCAGCTATTTCATTTCTCAATTATTTAATGGGCAAATAACAATATTATCATGAAAAATATAATACAGAATATAAAAGAAAATCTAAAGTTGATAATCGTAACTTTAGTACTTGGGATTCTATTAGGCTGGGTGTTTTTTCACTCTGGCGGAACAAATTCTACCAATCAAAGCGGACAAGAAATAACCGGGCATGAAGGTCACAACCACGAATCGGAAGACCCAACAACCTGGACATGCTCAATGCATCCACAAATTAAACAGGACAAACCCGGAGATTGCCCCATTTGTGGTATGGATTTAATTCCTTTGGCATCCATGGGATCAGGAGGCGACGATGTTGACCCCAATGAAATTATGATGACAGAATCGGCCGCAAAATTAGCTTCCATTCAAACCATGATAGTTGAAACCGGAACTCCCGAAAAATCAATTCACTTACAGGGGAAAATTCAGGAGGACGAACGAAGAATTTCAGAATTAACAGCTCGTTTTGGTGGAAGAATTGAGGATTTGTTTGTCAATTTCACCGGGCAAAATGTACGGAAAGGCGAAAAACTGGCAACTATTTATTCACCCGATTTGGTTACTGCGCAACGTGAATTATTAGAAGCAATTGCATTTAAAGAATCGCGTCCGACTTTATATAAGGCAGCAAAAGGAAAACTAAAACTGTGGGATTTAAACGATGAGCAAATTCGTTCAATTGAAGAAAAAGGAGAACCACAACTTTATTTCGACGTGCTCTCGCCGAAGTCTGGCACTGTAATCATGCGACATGTGGCAATTGGCGACTACGTAAAAGAAGGAATGGCATTGTTTAAAGTGGTTGACTTAACCCGTGTTTGGGCATTGTTTGACGCTTACGAAAGCGACCTGCCTTGGATAAATATCAACGATGCAGTTGATTTTACCATTCAATCGTTGCCGGGCAAAACTTTTAAGGGAAAGGTTTCGTTTATCGACCCATTTATAAATGCAAAAACAAGAGTAGCAAAAATCAGAGTTGAATTAAACAATTCGAAACTTGAAGTAAAACCCGAAATGTTTGTTAATGGAATTGTAAAATCCAAAATTGCTTCACAGGGGGATAAAATTCTTATTCCAAAAACCGCTTTGCTCTGGACAGGAAAAAGAGCTGTGGTTTATGTAAAAGTTCAGGATAGGGAAAATCCTTCGTTTATTTTCCGTGAAATCGTTTTAGGCCCGGAAGCAGGAGCATTTTATGTAGTTGCCGAAGGACTGGAAGTAGGCGAAGAAATTGCCGTAAATGGAGTGTTTAAAATTGATGCAGCAGCACAATTACAAGGGCTGCCAAGTATGATGAATCCTGACGGGGGTGTTGTTTCGACAGGACATAATCATGGAGATACGGGGACACAATCAACAAGCCAAGGAGAACACACCTTATTTAAAGTAGGCGGAAACTGCGAAATGTGCAAAGACCGTATTGAAACAGCGGCTTTATCAGTTTCTGGTGTTACTTCTGCTAAGTGGGACTCGAAATCATTAGAACTCCATTTGAATTATAATAAAGGTAT
>JBNKOT010000036.1:0-3240 GCA_050294855.1 Draconibacterium sp.
TTTCCAACTTACGGGCCCAATCGGTTTTTTATTATTTAGTCGACAAAGGGATTAATAAAGATCGGATAAGCGCAAAAGGTTATGGACAAAATTTTCCGGTGGTTTCGAACGAAACAAAAGATGGGCGTAAACTAAACCGAAGAACTACCATAAAAGTTACCGCCAAATAACTTTTATTAAGTTTTATTTAGTTGAATTTCTTTCAACACTTACTATTTTTGTTTTCAAAGAAATTAAATGAGCTACGACGTTCGCATAAATCACAATTCCGAAATTCCAAAATACAAACAGGTTGTAAATTTTATTCTTGCCGATATCGATGCTGGTTTTTTTAAAAAAGGACAACGCATTCCTTCGATTAACGAAACCAGCGAAGAGTTACTTCTATCGCGCGATACGGTCGAAAAAGCCTATGTTTATCTGAAGAAAATTGGTGTGCTTTCATCGGTTCGTGGAAAAGGATATTATGTGAATCAGGTGAATGTGCAAAACAAAATAAAAATTGCATTGATCCTGAATAAACTAAGCAATTACAAACGAAGCATTTATTATTCGCTCGTCGAAAAAATGGGAAGCAAAGCCGGAGTCGACGTTTTTATTTACAATTATAATCTCGAGCAGTTCGAGGAGATCATCGACAACCAACTGACCAATTACGATTATTTTGTGATTTTGCCTCAATTCAATAACGAAAAAATTGATATTGAAAGTGTGATCCGCAAAATACCAAAAGAAAAAGTTTTGCTGATTGATCGGAACCTCGAATCGCTAAAAAAATACCCGATCGTTTATCAGGAATTCGAAAAAGATATTCAGGCGGCATTATTCGAAGGGCTGCATTTGTTGAAGAAATACAAAAAAGTGAACCTGGTTTTTCCAGTCAACGAATATTATTCGAAAGGAATTTTACGTGGTTTTCAGATTTTTTGCCAGGTACATAATTTAGCGTTTGCGATAATTGATCAACTTAGCGAAAAGCAGGTGAAACAAAACGAAGCATTTGTTTTAATTTCGGACGATGATTTGTATCGTTTTATCAAAATATGTAAAGGCAAAAAATGGAAGTTGGGTAAAGATGTTGGTGTGGTTGCATACAACGATAATCAGGTAAAAGAGTTGTTGGAAGATGGAATTACAACCATTTCAACCAATCACGACGAAATTGGCAGAATAGCGGCACAAATGATTCTTTCGAAAGACTTTAAACGAATAAAAAGCCCTTTTGAATTTGTAAAGCGTAATTCGTTGTAACATTTTTAGTTCTTATTTCTTTGTTGTAATTTATTTTCAAAAGCGACATAATTTTTTTGAATAATCAAATTAATATCATTCAAATGAAACGTTCAGTATTGATTCTTTTAATGGTGAGTTTTGTACTCATTTCTTGTACAAAAAGGCAAACGTTTGTTTTTGATTTTAATACAACAAACGATCGGATTTGGGTTGGAAAAAGCTTTTGGTCGATTCCACTCGAAGACTGGAAAGTGAAAGATGGTTCGCTATATTGCATCGGAAATGTGCCCAATTCAAGGGTAAATATATTAACGCATTCTATTTCTTCGGAATTAGGAGAATACGAAATATCAGCAAAAATTAGTTTGAGCGAAAAAGGCAAATTACCGGGGTCTGCTGGCTTTCTTGTTGGCATCGAAGACAAAGAAGATCCGGACGTTCGTGCAGCCTGTTATTTTGGCGGTGGGATTAAAGCCGGGGTTAGTTTGCATGGTTTTGCTTTTTTAAAAGATCAGCAAATGCCGCTTCCCGAAGGTTTTGATTTCGACGAATTTAAAATCAAGATCATCGGAAACAACCGAAAACTGAAACTTGATGTTACCGATAAAAATGGTTTGCATGTTAACGAGCTGGTCTGCGATGGAGAAGGAATAACCGGACTGGTTGCTGTTGCAAACAATATCGATTTGAACGACAACAGAAAACCGGGTGATTCACATTTTCGTTTTGACGATATAAAACTAACGGGCTCGAAATTTATTGAAACGCCAGAAAATGCTTTTGGTCCGATACTTTGGACGATGTACACACTTAGTAAAGAAAAAGTAAAACTGATGGCCCTGCTTCCGC
Organism: Draconibacterium sp.; assembly: GCA_050294855.1. Classification (GTDB taxonomy): domain Bacteria; phylum Bacteroidota; class Bacteroidia; order Bacteroidales; family Prolixibacteraceae; genus Draconibacterium. The sequence goes on from JBNKOT010000036.1 coordinate 2,083, forward strand.
CACTTGGCGACGATGATAATAAGGAGCTTAGTCTTCAGCTTAAAAACGGAGAAAACTGGGAATCTATTTCAACCAAAGAAATTGAAGCCGATTCGAGAACAGCCATTTTTGTGCTGGAGAACTGGGATGCAACAAAAGACATTCCGTATCGGGTGGAGTACATCGAAAAGGGAAAAAACGGTAAGGAAACAGCGAATCATTACGAGGGAACAATTCGCAAAGATCCGGTGGATAAACCGTTAAAAGTGGGAGGATTAACCTGTCAGTTTCATTTTGGATTTCCGTACACACCTTTGGTGAAAAATCTGACAACACTTAATCCCGATTTGCTTTATTTTTCGGGCGATCAGATATACGAAGGAAATGGTGGATACGGTATAAAAAGAGAACCGGTAGATGTTTCTATCGTCAACTATTTGGGGAAATATTACATGTTTGGCTGGGCTTTTGGTGACTTAATGCGCGACCGGCCAACCATTTGTACACCCGATGATCACGATGTTTTTCATGGCAACTTGTGGGGCGAAAGTGGTATTGCAAAACCCGGTGGAGCGGGAAGTTCCGATACGCGTGGTTTTATGCAGTCGGTGCAAATGGTGAATGTGGTTAACCGAACCCAGTGTGGTCAGTTACCCGATCCATACGATGCAACTCCAATCGAGCAGGGAATGTCGGTTTGGTACACCGATTTAAATTACGGCAGAATAAGTTTTGCCATCGTAAGCGACCGGATATTTAAAACCGGTCCGGAAGCAGTATCAGATTGGGATGGAAGACACGACCACATGAAAACTGGAAGAGATGATCTTTCTTTTCTCGATAAAAAAGATGTAAAAATGTTGGGCGACCGCCAATTAAAATTTCTGAACGATTGGAAAATGGATTGGAAAAATACAGACATGAAAGTTTTGTTAACACAAACTGTATTTGCCAATGTTGCAACACATCACGGCGATTTAACCAATTATTTATACGGCGATTTAGATTCGGGGGGCTGGCCAAAAGTTGGCCGCGATAAAGTGATAAAAATTATGCGAAGTGTTGGTGCATTTCAAATTTGTGGCGACCAGCATGTTCCATCACTGGTTCAGTATGGTTTAAAAGATTACCGCGATGCCAACTGGAGTTTTTGCACGCCGGCAATTGCTGTGATGTATT
>JBNKOT010000037.1:0-7333 GCA_050294855.1 Draconibacterium sp.
GTTCCCGAATTAATACGATATTCATAAGTTCCATAACCTCCGGTTGGAGATGAAACAGTTATTGTTCCATCGTTGGCACTGTTACAGGTAATATCCGTTTTCACAACTGAAGCAGTCAATACATTTGGTTCAGAAATATTATAAGTTTCAATTGTTGAATCATCTCCATCAACTATAGTCACCGTATAATTTCCAGCCGACAAACCAGAAATATCAAGTGTACTTGCTCCGTTAGACCAGGAAATACTTGTAATTGGCCCGTTTGTTGAAGTTGTATCCAAGTCAATACTTCCGTCACTTCCTCCAAAACATGAAACTTCGGTTTTACCCATCAAAGTAATTGTAACAGTTGCAGTTCCAGCTCCTGATTTCAAAACAGGCAATATTTCTGTTACTTCCTGATTTTCTTCTTCACCAACAAAAATCAAATGTTCAACTTCAGTAACATTGCCATGTTCGTCGGCAATACTGTAAATTCGTGTAAGTGTATACGGACAACTCGAACTACTTCTGGTTTGATCGACATACCTGAAACTATTAAAATCAAGCATGCAATTATCATATGCAAATCCCCCGGCACTACTAAACTGCTTCCAGGAAGTAAACGCATCAGGAACCGGCTCGCCACAATTCACGGTCATATTGTTGGGTGCATACAATTCCGGAACTTCATTATCGATAACCGTAACCAGAAACGAAAATTCAATGTTATTATAATCAATTCCATCATTAATTTCGTAAGTAACTTCGGTAGTTCCCACCGGAAATGAACTTCCAGGATTATGCGAATTAACAACAACCATTTGATTCGATGGAGTACAATTATCGCCAACCAACGGATTTTCCCAATTGACAAAAGCAACACAGTCGCCATAACTGGTTGGAACACTCATGTCTTCGGGCGCTTGTAAAAGTCGTGGAACCTGGTTGTCTGAAACAAGAACCCAAAAAGAACAGGTAGACGTTCTGTTTTGTTGATCGGTAGCAGTGTAAGTAACCTCGGTTGTTCCTTCATTAAATGTGTAGCTATTCAACAAATTAATTCCGCGATTTTCGGAATGATCGATGGTTGCACCACTAAGTTTCCAGGTTAGTTCTTTTAATGACCCCGCTGTAAAAACAGGATTTAAATGATCGCTGATTTGAGAAGAACATTCATTGAGATCGGTGTAGGTTGAAATATTGTCGGGACACTGAAATGAGACTGTATCAATCGCAAATTCAGTAGGAACAACACTTGCAGAAACATTTCCGTAGCTTGAACAAGCAAAAAGAATCCCCGTAACAAGTGCAAGTACTATTGCCATCGTCCGAAGGATCGTTATTTTTTTTGCTTTGGTCAAGTTTCGTTTTTCTTTTTTAGCTAAAAATATTTTGCCCGCATATAGCTTCGCCCAAAAAAGTCGATATCATATCCAATTGTAAATTCGTACGTTCCATATTGATAGGGAAATATTTGGTTGTAAGTAATATCCATAGCAAATCCCACCCGCAGATTATTGCTCATCACCCATTCGGTCATCGCACAAAGTGCATTTCCCGAACGCCACATTACACCTAACCACAATTTGTCGCGGAGCATAAAATTAGCAGCGAGATCAACCTGGAGTGGTTGCCCGATACTTGCCCGCACCAACATGGTCGGCTTGAATATTATTTTATTTAAAGCATAAAACTTGAAAACATAGCCCGCGTTCAGGTATACGGTTCTAACTTCTGCCTTTGTTGTGTAATTGTGATAATTGTCCTGAAAATCGTTTTCTACGATTTTTGGAATTGATAACCCGATGTAATAATCGTCTTCGTATAAAAAAGCGCCGACTCCAAAATTGGGCAAAAAGCTAAGATCAATATCTTCGGCAAAAGCTCTGTCATACTCGTAATCGGGGTAAAGTTTGTATTCGGTAAGTGGATTTTTGTAATTGACGAAACCAAATTTGAGACCGAGGCGCAACCTACGTTGAGGCGTTAAAGCCACTTCGAAAGCATAATCTCCTAATACACTCAATCGCTTCTCGCGGCCATAATTGTCGTTGATTATATTTAGTCCAATTCCAACCGATTGACCCCCCATCGGACTGTGAAAGGATATAGCTTCGGTGAGTGGTGCGCGGTGAATGCCGGCCCACTGTTTTCTTACCAAGGATGTAAAACCTATTTTTTCCCACATCCCTGCATACGCCGGGTTAATCACCTGGTTGTTATACAGATACTGCGTAAAGATAGGATCCTGCTGTGCAGTGCCTTTCAGTGCAATTAGTAAGAAAAAGAATAGTATGATTCGTCCATAACTCACTCCTTTATAATTCGTTTCATCTCTAGGGTAGCAACAAATATATGTAAAAGCTTTCAAATAATACGATCAGAAGTAAATCAAAATGAATTAGTTAGATAAATAAGTTTTCAACTTCTAACAATTAATTCAACAGACACTTGTTGATAACACAATTCTCAATGCTTTTTACAAAAAATATGACATAACATAACATAACAAACTCAAACCTATTCGTACTGAAAAATCAGGGAATCCCTTATCGAAATCATCCTTTTTGCCTCCCCTCTCCCTTTATGCTGATGCGATATTAAATGGATCCGTACAAAACATTAAATACTTAGAATACCATTTACATTTTTTATTGTTATACAAAAAACACGCTTCAATGAACTATTTTTCAGCAACTTAAGAATATTCTACAGCATTTTTCCTGTTCAAAAAAATATGTTAATTCAACTTTAAACCCTACGATTAGCCGGGTATAAACAATTTCTTCAACTTTTCAAAACACGTTTTAAAATATTCCTGCGTTGTCCAACCTGTTAAAAATATTTTTTTATCAATCTGGCAACTATATTGAATTTACTCATTATTTTTCACAAACAAGAACTGATTTGTTAAGGCATGTTTGTTAATACCATGGGGGAGCATCAAAAAGGAAAACTTAGGATTTTTAAAACCGACCTACTCTTTTCAAAGCGCATAAAAAAATTGAAAAAATGACGAAACAATTGTATCGTTTGAAATTCTTTTGCCAGCATCATGCAATTCGCTCAGTATCAAGGGAAATCAAAAATGATTTGATCCATTAATGTTTCAAAAAGAAATACAATTGAAATAATTTAAAAGAATAATTTCTAATTCTGCGCGACTGCTTTGTTTTCTACTTCTCGAAACACGCGAAAAAAGTTACCACCCCACACTTTTTCAATCTCCTTTTTGGTGTAGCCTCGTTTTAGCATTTCCGCAGTAATATTGGGCATTTCGCTAACATCGGCAACTCCGTTTAGTCCACCACCGCCATCAAAATCGCTTCCGATTCCAACGTAATCGATTCCCACCAAATTTTTTACGTGATCGATATGATCTACACAGTCGGCAACCGTTGGCAATTTTTTAGGATATTTTTTACTTAGATTTCTCCATTCACTACGAAACTCCTTTTTTTCATCTTCGGTCATCGATTCAAATTTCGTATCATAAATCGCCATAAATTCCTTCCTTTTTTGATAATAAACCGTGGTTGTATCCGGATCTTTTATGTAAGAATCCAATAGGCAAATTTGAATAACACCACCATTCTTTGCCAATGTTTTTATCATCTCATCGGTAAGATTTCGCTTATGATGAGCAATACTTCGAACACTCGAATGCGAAGCAATTACAGGCGAATTACTCAATTCAATCACATCGGAAAACGATTGATCTGAAATATGAGAAACATCGATGATCATTCCCAGATCATTCATCTTTTTCACTACTTCTTTTCCGAAACTACTCAGTCCATTATGTTCCGCCCCGAGTTTATCGGTCGACGAATCACAAATATCGTTGTTCGACGAATGACACAACGTAATGTACCGAACTCCCTTATCGTAAAATTCTGAAACCCGATCGATATTTGTTCCAATCGGAAAACCATTTTCCATTCCAATATAAATCGCCTTCTTGCCCGATTTTTCAATCCGGTAAGCATCTTCCGAATTCACTGCAACCTCGGCCAAATCAGAATATTTTGCACAAACATTGTAGGTAGCGTCGATCATTTCGTTTGCACGCTTATAAGCATTTTCAGTATTTTCAGGTGTTCTGTCGCGCTGGCTTGTAAAAGCGGCGAAAAAAATTGCATCCAAACCACCTTCTTTCATTCTTGGAAAATCAACCCGGCTTTCAGGAGCACTGTTACGTTTTCCAATATCAAATTCATCATCGAGCAAGGCCATTGGCGTATCACAATGCGTATCGACCGTTAATACACTTTCGTGAATTTTTTTGATCTTTTTAACCGATTTTTTAGCCGAACAAACGGTTACAGTAAATAATCCGCCAAGTATGATGAACAGAGAAATTGATTTAAACATTTTGATTTGGTTTTGATTTAATAACAATAATACTAAAAGTGAAGCCAAAATTCTCCATTTTTGTCGAAAAGATTTATTGATTTGCAGTCGTTAAAACAGCTGCAATTCAACTTCACTTTACTATTTTTAAGCGTTACAAATAAAATAGCATTGAATAAGAAAAATAAAATACTTTTTCATAACTGGTATCTTCCAATTTTAATGGCGATGCTCATTTATATTTTAACCCAAATTGCATCGCGAAACAGAACCTGGGTCGAAGTACATTATGCTCAAAATATTTATCCTTTTATGGCCAAAATAATTTCAGCATTTAGCAACATTTTTTCGTTTTCACTCGACGATCTTTTTTATCTTATGCTCATTATTTTTACAATTTCATCTCTGGTTTTACTGCTTCTGAAAAAGCTTCGGTTTTCAAATTTCGCAGGTATTATTTTAAATGTACTGGCAACTGTTTATGCTCTTTTTTATTTGCTTTGGGGTTTTAATTATTTCCGCGAAGACATAAACACACGTTTGTCGATCAACGATCAAACATCTGACAGAGTGATATTTATAACTGTTGTCGAAAAAATTATCGACAATACAAACCAGTTGTGCAGTGAGATTGACACTGTAAATTTTGTAAAAACTGATTCTTTTATCGAAAGCTCTTATCGTTTGTGTTCGCCTGCTTTAAAAATCGATTATCCGGCCGGAAAACGGAAAGACAAAAAAATTACATTTAGCGGCTTTTTCGCAAAGGCAGGGATCTCGGGTTATTACGGTCCGTTTTTTAACGAAATTCATGTCAATACAAAAATACTTCCGGTGGAATATCCCTTTGTTTTGGCGCACGAAAAAGCACATCAATTTGGAATAACAAGCGAAGCCGAAGCCAACTTTTATGCCTGGCTGGTTTGTTCACAAAGCGACTCAAAAGAACTGCAATACTCTGCCAATCTCCAGATTTTACGTTTTCTATTAAATCAGGCTTATCCACTCGAAGAATATCCTGAACTCGTTAAAAAAATCGACAAAAAAGTAATCGCCGATTTTCGCCAGATCAGAGAAAACTGGATGAAAATGCGCAACGAAAACGTTGATAAAGTGGCCACAAAAGTAAACGACACGTATTTAAAAACAAATAAAATAAAAGAAGGAATCGACAATTACAAAGGAGTTGTAAAATTTGTAATGGATTTTTCGCAAGATTCTGTCTTTCAACAAAAATACAATTTGAGGGGCATTTAAATTCTCTTATTTTTGCAAACTAATAATAGTATACAAATGAAACTTACACCTATTTCTGCCGGCGATTTTCATTGCGATGGAGGTGCACTTTTTGGCGTAATTCCAAAAGTGCTCTGGCAAAAAGTTTATCCGGCCAATCAGCAGAATTTTACGCCCTTAACGCTGCGTTGTTTATTGGTGGAACAGGGCGAACAAAAGCTGCTGATTGAAACGGGAATCGGGAATCATTACACCGAAAAACACCTTCAAAACAATGGAGTAACTTCGGTTGTCGATTTGGAAAAATCGTTGGAGAAAACAGGGATTACCGCCAACGAAATTACCGATGTATTTTTTACACACTTACATTGGGATCATTGTACCGGAGCGGTAAAAAATGAAGCAGGAAAAATGAAATTAACTTTTCCGAATGCTCAAATGTGGTGCAGTAAAAAACAGTGGGAACATTCAAAAATTTCCAACCTGCGCGAAAAAGCCGCTTTTCATAATGAAGTTCTGGATTTTTTGTTTGATTCGGGTCGCTTAAATTTTGTTGAAAAAGAAGGCAGACTTTTCCCAAATATCGATGTGCAGTTTTTCGATGGTCACACTCCCGGACAAATGATTCCCTTTATTCACTCCGAAGACAAAATATTTATTTATACATCTGATTTAATTCCAACTGCTGCAAATATTCCGCTACTTTGGATTGCTGCCTACGATCTCGATCCGGTAAAAGTAATGAACGAGAAAAAAATATTTTTGGATACTGTTGCCGAAAAAAATCAGATACTCTTTTTCGAACACGATTATTTTACCGAGTGTGCCACCGTTCATAAAACCGACAAAGGAGTGGTTTTAAAAGATAAATTCAAATTTGAAGAATTCAGTGGCAGATAAATTACAGGTATCTTCTGCTAGCAAAAAAGGAAGTTTTTAAATAATAAAAATTCTGTGCACAAACAACCGCCGGACCGACTTTCGATGGCGCAAAAATCAATCAGGGAATACGGCCTTTATTGGTGCCAAAACGACAAATCGATTTTATTTTACCAATTCTTTTGTAGACAACAGACCACAGGCGGCATAAATATCTTCGCCGCGCGAGGCACGAATGGTGGTTGTAATTCCTTTGTTATTCAATTTTTCTTTAAACTGCTGAATAATTTTTTCATCCGGACTTTTTAGTGGTGTTCCCGGAACCGGATGAAAACGAATCAGGTTGATCCGGCATTTTAAACCGCTGAGTAATCGAACCAATTCATTCACATGTTGAGGAGTGTCGTTTAAACCTTCAAACAAAATGTATTCAAACGAAATACGGCGTTGACGACCAAAATCCCAGCTTTTTATTTCGTTCACCACGTCCTGAATCGGATAAGCCATTTGAACCGGCATCAGTTTCTGACGTTCCTCCTGAAAAGGAGTGTGTAAACTCACTGCTAAATGCGCTTCGCTTTTTTCTAAAAAGGTGAGCATTCCCGGAATTATTCCGATTGTTGAAACCGTAATCCGTCTCGGACTCATTGCAAATCCCCATTCCGAAGTTAAAATTTCGAGGCTTTTTAAAACTTCCTCCAAATTATCGAAAGGTTCGCCCATTCCCATGTAAACGATGTTGGTAACCTCGTCGACCTCATCAATACTCTTTATCTGGTTGATAATTTCGCCGGCCGAAAGTTGCCCCTGAAAACCCTGTTTGGCAGTAAAACAAAACAAACAACCCATTTTGCACCCCACTTGCGAACTCACACAAACGGTT
>JBNKOT010000038.1:0-1510 GCA_050294855.1 Draconibacterium sp.
ACATTAAGTTTTGAAGAGAAAAAAGACATCAGCAGAAATATATCGCGTTTGGAGAAACTGGTCGTAAAAACGGAAGATGAAATTGCAGAAATTGAGCAAAAAATTGAAGCGATGGATAAATTGTTGTCTTCTGCTGAAACAATAAGTGACGCGTCGGTATTTAGCAGCTACAACGAATTAAAAGAGCAGTTAAACCAAACAATGGAAAACTGGGAAATTTATCACGAAGAACTGGAAGACTGGACAACTAAAAAAACATGGTAATGAACAAAGAAGATTTTGTTTTTGGTACGCGAGCAGTAATCGAGGCCATAAAAACAGGAAAAACAATCGATAAGATTTTAGTTAAAAAGGGATTGAACAACGAATTGTTTCAGGAATTGCAACTTTTAATCGAGGAATACAAGATCGTCGTTCAATATGTTCCGGTTGAAAAAATCAACCGGATTACCCGAAAAAACCATCAAGGTGTTTTGGCTTTTATTTCTCCCATTGTTTTCGACGATATTGAAAATGTTCTACCCGGAATTTACGAATCGGGACAAGATCCGCTTTTATTGATTTTAGATCAGATTACCGACGTTAGAAATTTTGGAGCCATTGTTCGGTCGGCAGAATGTGCCGGTGTGCAAGCGATTATTATCCCGGAAAAAGGAATGGCACGAATTGGTGCCGACGCGGTAAAAACTTCGGCCGGAGCCATTCACCATTTACCAATTTGCAAAACGAATAACCTTTCAACGACCATTCAATTCTTAATCAATTCAGGAATACGCATTGTAGCCGCGACAGAAAAAGGCGACAAATTATATACCGATTCAGATTTTACAAGCCCACTGGGTATTGTAATGGGATCTGAAGAAGATGGGATTTCGCAACATATATTAAACATTGCTGATGAACAATTAAAGATTCCAATTCTTGGAGAAATAGAATCCTTGAATGTTTCAGTTTCGGCAGCATTAATGATTTACGAAGCAGTTCGTCAGCGACAAAAAAATTAATTGTTCACCTGAATTGTCCGTTTAAACGACTCTTCTAACGAAATAAAAGTTTCGGTACTGGCAACGCCGGGTATTTTTTGAATTTGTCCGCTTAATATCGATTTCAAATGTTCGTTATCTTTGGCGTACACTTTAATAAAAATGGCGTATTGTCCGGTGGTGTAATGACATTCAACAATCTCAGGGATTTTCTTAAGATTTTCAACCACCTCCGAAAACAAACCACCCTTATCGAGGAAAATACCGATATAAGTACAGGTTCTAAAATCAACTTTTTTAGGATTGATGTGATATCCTGATCCTATGATGACCTCCAGATCAATCATCCGATTCACTCTTTGATGCACAGCCGCTCGTGAAATTCCAACTTCAACTGCCACATCCTTAAACGGAATTCTGGCATTTTTGGTAATAATATCCAGAATTTTTAAATCCACCTCATCCAATTTATTCCTCAATGTCATATTTTACATATTTCCAATAAAAGTAAGAAAGAACTAACATAA
>JBNKOT010000039.1:0-1975 GCA_050294855.1 Draconibacterium sp.
AATATGGTTAGTGAAAAAACAGTCTTTAAAGTTAGTAATACTTTTATTTTCATAGAATTGGTCTCTGAGCTTAGCGTTTTATTTGGTATGTTTCATCGATCTTGCTTATTTGAACATCGAGTGATAATTGGATTGCTGATAATACATCGTTGATCGATTGGTTCTCGAAAGTTCCGGTTAGGATGGTTCTGCTATCCAGCTTGCTTTCGACTTTTGTTTTGTAGTATTTGCTTAAATCACGGCATACTTGCTCAATTGGAGTATCGTCAAATACGAGCTTTCCTGTTTTCCATGAAAAACTATTTGGGTTATTCTCATTAAATACTGCAACCTGGTGATCGTTGTCGGAATAAATGGCTGATTCATTCTTTGTTACCTTCATTGGATCAGAGGTACTTGTGTTGTACGAGAATTCAACCATTCCGGAAGCAACAGCTAACTGAACATCACCTGAAATGCTGTCGTGGTACAGATTAAAAGAAGTACCTAAAACACGTGTTTTCGTATTGGCTAATAAAATTTCAAAAGGTTTGCTTTCATCGCGTTTAACGTCAAAAAAGGCTTCCCCTGTTAGCATTACTTTTCGTTTTCTTTTTCCAAAGCGTTTTGCCGTTTCCAATGTACTATTTGCATTCAGCCATACGTGTGTACTATCCATCAGTATTATTTCGGTGACATAGTCTCCGGAAGCATACTTATGCTGCGATGCTGTTGAACGTGTGTTTTGCATGAAAACAAAAAAACTAAGGGTCAGCAACAAAGCAAAAGTTGCAGCAAAGCCGATTTGTTTAATACGCAAAAAGCGCTTTTGTTTTCGTTCGAGAAGTACTCCGGCGACTTGTTGTTTAACCTGATGCTTAGCGAAAGCAGTATTGAAGCGCTTTGTTAAGAATACCTCGTCCATTTTTTCCCAAGCTTCCTTCAGTTGATTGTATTCCTTTTTGTTCGCTGACGACTCATTGATCCATATCCCGAATTGTTTTTGTTCTTCTTTGGTCGCAGTATTGGAAAGTATTTTTTCCAGTAATTTATATTTGTTCATAAGCTAATTGTTCGTTGAACTACTGTTATAAGACAAAAAGCAGTAATTCCCCCTAAAAAGAAATTCAATATTTTACAGTGAATTTTGTAAGTGCGAGAAAATGAGAGTGAAAGCGATTGAATTAATGCTGTGAATTCTGCAAGGCAAGGTGATTGGATAGGGAGAATTATTTTGTTTCGAAGAAAATATTGAACAGAATCAACATTTTGTCAGGCCAAAGTTTTCCGATTATTTGTGATAGTTTTTTAATGGCAATGGTCATTTGAGCCTCAACTGTTTTTACAGAGATATTTAATAATTCAGCAATTTCCTTGTTGGTTTTACCGTCGAATCGTTTCATTACAAAAATAATACGGCATTTCCGGGGTAAATGCTCCAATGCCTTTTCTACGATTAATAGCAATTCATCGTATTCCATTGTTTGTTGTGCTGTTTCCTGGTTTGCTTCTGAACCAGCATGGGCAAAATCTTCGATGTTCAGGTTGTTCGTTTTATAGTAGTTTCGCTGTAATTCACGAACAGAATTGTTTTTTACCGATGTATACAGATAAGCCTTTAATGATTTTATTTTAGATAAGCGCTTCCAATTTAACCACAAATTGGAAAAGGTTTCCTGAACAATGTCTTCGGCCACATCCGAAGAAAAGACAAAACGATAGCTGTACCGGCAAAGTGGCTCATAGAGCTCTTCAAAAATCCGGTTGTATTGTTCATACTCAAAAATTTCGGGCGAAACTAGTTTTTTCATCTCCAAGTGAAAATTGCATCAATCGCTGAGCTTAGAAGTTACAAATGTATATCATTCTAACTTAGCATAACAAATTAAAGCAATTGATTTCAGTATTGAAAGGAACTGTACAAAAACATTGTACAGGATTTATTTATCGAAAAAATGGTAGGAATGATGGGGTCCTTTTCCAGCCTTATGTCTGG
>JBNKOT010000040.1:0-21416 GCA_050294855.1 Draconibacterium sp.
ATTAATTAAATCAGACTGGATTATAGAAGACAACTCACGAGCCAGACGATACTATACAATTCTTGAAAAGGGTTTAAAAGAAATTGATGAACTACGTGAGGAGTGGCAGTTACTTTGTTCAATTCTGAATATATTAAACGAAAATGCAGAGCTGAAAATTCAGTAAGGTTCAAATTCCAAAACAAAACTTAGACCATGCAGGAAAGCGATGTTATCACAATCTGTGATAACATCGCTTTCTATTTCAAATTATCTAAAGCGTCAACATCTTATCCATACCTGCTAACTTCTTTGCAAGTACACTCATATCATTCCCAATTTTACTGTCAGTAATTCTTGCATAAATCTGAGTAGTTCGAATGCTTGTATGCCCAAGCATCTTGCTAACCGTTTCCATCGGTACACCTTTTGCCAATGTAACTGTGGTAGCAAAAGTATGTCGGGCAAGATGAAAAGTTAAATTTTTCTCAATTCCACAAACATCTGCAATCTCTTTTAAATATGAATTTATTCTTTGGTTGGTTATAACGGGTAACAGTTTTTCATTGTCAAGTTTGTTCTCGTATTTCTTTAAAATCATTTTAGGAATATCCAGTAAAAGAATGTGAGATTGGATATTGGTTTTTTGACGTTTCTTAATAATCCAAAGTTTTCCATCAAACGAAGTTGTAATATCTTCTGTTCTTAGGTTCCGAACATCAACATAGGCCAGTCCTGTAAAACATGAGAAAACAAAAATATCTCTCACTTGCTCCAGTCGTTTAATGGAAAATTTCTTTTGCATCATTCTTTCAAGTTCCCCCTGTAAAAGATAGCCTCGGTCGGCTTTCTCAAAACGTATTCTGAAATTAACAAATGGGTCGGCTTGTAACCATCCATTATTTTTTGCAAGTGTAACAATATGCTTGAGCTGTTGAAGATATTTAGCTGTGGTATTTATTCCGCAATTATGAACTGAACGCAAATATGTTTCAAAGTAGCTAACAAAATTATAGTTGATTTCCTTTAGGGCAATATCTTTAATTTTATACTGATACATCATAAAATCGGCTAATCGTTGCCTCGTACGTTTGTATTTCTCAACTCCTGCTTCTGTTATATCTTTACCTATTCGTTTCGATAAATCATCATTGTGGTTATTAAAAATAACAAGAAGCATTTGAGCTTTTACAGTAACACCAAGAAATGCATTGCGGATTTTTTCAGCGGTCACATGAGTATCCTGCCATTCAATTTCACGGTAATGTCTGATTATTGAAGCCTTGATATTTTCCAGTGTATCATTAAGGTTTCGAGCTCCCATAGTATTGCCAGTTACTTTCCCATTTTTGGTGTCCCAGTTATCTGGATTAACCTTCAACTTGGAGCTAAATTGTGCGATTTCTCCATCAAGGGTAATTCGAACCATTATGCCTGTTTCCCCTTTTTTATTCACGTAGTTTCTTCTCACATAAAACAAAATTCGAAATGTACTTTTCATAATACTTAAATTTTTCGTTACAAAATTAACTTTACTAACTCAATATTAAGCTACTTACAAGAAGACAATATGCGACAGTTCAGAGACTTACGGTCTAAATCGTTACAGTTTTTTCATCACACAATACTGTAACGATTTGGTAACGATACTTTGTCTGAAATTGGAATTATTTTGTCGTGGATTGGCGAGTTTGGGTCAAAAAAAAATTGCCTAAGATGCTGATTTGTAGTTCATTTCATCTTTTGGCAATTATTTGTCTTATCTTTTCAGCTCCCCAGGTAGGACTTGAACCTACGACCTACGGATTAACAGTCCGCCGCTCTAACCAACTGAGCTACTAGGGAATTTATTTCGTTTCTGTAAACGATTGCTTTTTCAAAAGCGATGCAAAAATAGTTTCTTTTTCGAAAAGAAAAAATTTTTTGGGAAAAATTATCAGACTAATAACAATCCTCAATTATTAATTAAGCTGAAAATTAGTATTCAAAAAAATATTACAATGCAAAAACTGTAAAACCAAATGCCTGATTTATTGTTATAGAGAAAAAATAGTAATTAATAAAAATGATAATGAAAAAATTAACTCAGCTTTTTACAGCAGCCATGCTAATTGGCATATTAAGCTTTTCAAGTTTTCAATCCAGCGCACACTGCGAAATTCCATGTGGTATTTATGGCGACTCGGTTCGTATTGTTCTGATGTACGAACACATTGCTACGATTGAAAAATCGATGAACATGATTAACGAACTTTCGAAACAAGACACACCCGACTACAACCAACTTGTTCGGTGGGTAATGAATAAAGAAGAACACGCTAAAAAAATACAGGAAATTGTAAGTCAATATTTTTTGCATCAACGCATAAAACCAACGACTGCCGACAACGACGAAGCCTACAGAAAATACCTGAAACAACTGGAATCTCTGCATCAGATTTTGGTTTTCTCGATGAAAAGTAAACAATCGACCGATTTATCTATTATCGATACTTTGCGCGAAAAAGTTCACGTTTTCGAACATGCGTATTTCGAAGAACACAAACATTGATAAATAAAAACTATTTAAAAACGGGGATTTTGATTGATTCAAAATCCCCGTTTCGTTTTACTTTTATTTGTACAATTTTTTCAATTCGTGGAATAAAATCCAGCTTACAACTTTAATGTATTATTTTAGCAAAAAATTAAATACCATGTTACCACATATTTCAAAAATAAAAGCGTTAAAAAATAACTGTTCCACAGCCACTTTATTCGATCAGCTCGGGCAATTATCGCAACCCACACTTTCCGACAAGGAAACAGATTATCTCAAGAATCAGCTCGAAAAAAATACAGATTGCACCATTCGTCGATATCCAAACCTTCTTTTTTTTACTAAAACAAAAGAAGAAAAAGAGCGCCATTTACAAACCGAGGCAGCCCGAAAAGCCGGCTCGAAACTTTTTGATGTGCTGAAAGCTGAAAAAATAAAAAGCATTCAGTTGATGAATTTTAGCCAACCAGAAATTTTACCCGCATTCTTGGAAGGGCTTTTACTTTCGACGTATTCTTTTGATAAATACAAAAAAGAAAAAGAAGAATTCCGGATTGAGGAGATTTATGTTGCAGATAATCACCATACAAAAAAACAAATCGAAGAAATTCAGAATGTGGTGCAGGCAATCTTCTATTCGCGCGATTTGGTAAACGAACCACTCTCTTTTTTAACCGCTGAACAGTTTTCTGCTGAAATCGAAAAAATGGCAAAAGAGTCGGGATTTAAACTCGAGGTTTTCCACAAAAAAAAGATCGAAACTTTAAAAATGGGCGGACTGCTTGCGGTAAACAGAGGGAGTATCGATCCACCAACCTTTAACATTCTGGAGTGGAAACCTAAAAATGCCAAAAACAAAAAACCGATAGTTTTGGTCGGAAAAGGAATTGTTTACGACACCGGCGGTTTAAGTTTAAAACCTACCGCAAAATCGATGGATTTTATGAAAAGCGACATGGCCGGCGGAGCAGTGGTTGCGGCTACAATTTACGCAGCAGCAAAAAACAATTTACCGGTTCATGTGGTCGGATTAATTCCTGCAACCGATAATCGCCCCGATGGAAATGCGTACGCGCCGGGCGATGTAATTACCATGTTCGATGGAACTACCGTTGAGGTTTTAAACACCGATGCCGAAGGACGATTGATTTTGGCCGATGCCTTAAGCTACGCAAAAAGATACAACCCCGAATTGGTGATCGACATTGCAACCTTAACCGGAGGAGCTGAAATTATTGCCGGAAAACATGCCATTGTCGGAATGGGAAATACCAAAGACAAATTGCAGTTATTAAAAAACCTAGGCGACGAAACATTTGAACGAATTATTGAAGTTCCGCTTTGGGAAGAATACGCCAAACCACTAAAATCGGCCATTGCAGATTTAAATAATCTGGGCGGCCGCGAAGGACAAACAACGGTGGCCGGTAAGTTTCTGCAACATTTTACCGATTACGATTGGATTCATCTCGATGCAGCACCCGTTTCATTTCTTTTTGAAAAAGACAATTATCGGGCTGCCGGTGGCACCGGTTACGGTACCCGATTGCTTTTTAGCTATTTGAAAAAATTCAATTAAAAAACTAACTTTGTCCCCCTATTTTTACGACTAAAAATAACTGAAACAAAATGGCACATCATAATATTATCAAAGTAGGTATTTCTCAAGGCGACATAAATGGAATTGGGTACGAAGTAATCATGAAAACATTACTCGATCCGAGAATTCTGGAAATGTGTACTCCAATCGTTTACGGATCGCCCAAAGTTGCCGCCTACCACCGTAAAGCATTAAACATTAATAACCTGAGCTTCAACCACATTCGTAATGCAAGCGAGGCGCATTTCAAAAAAGCGCACATCATTAATTGTATCGACGATAATGTAAGAGTTGAGTTGGGAAAATCGACACAGGAAGCCGGTGAGTCATCGTTTATGGCACTCGATCGTGCTTGCGTCGACTTAAAAAATGGCGAGATCGATGTGCTGATAACAGCACCGATCAACAAAGACAACATTCAGAGCGACCATTTTAATTTTCCGGGACACACCGAATTTTTGGCTCAGGAATTCGACACCAAAGATTATGTCATGTTAATGGTGAGCGAAACCATGAAAATGGGCGTTGTAACTACTCACTTACCACTTTCTAAAGTGGCTGAAAACCTGACAAAAGAAGCAATTCTTTCAAAAATAAGAATCATCGCAAAATCACTTCAGCAAGATTTTTCGATCAATAAACCACGAATTGCAGTATTCGGATTAAATCCGCATGCCGGCGACAATGGATTACTCGGAACGGAAGAAAAGGAAATCATTATTCCAGCCATTGAACAAGCTAAAAAAGAAGGAATTATTGCACTGGGACCCTATCCTGCCGATGGCTTTTTTGGTGGTAACGATTACCGGAAATTCGATGCAATTTTAGCCATGTACCACGACCAGGGATTAATTCCATTTAAATTGGCATCGTTCGAGCGAGGTGTAAATTACACGGCCGGACTTCCAATCATCAGAACATCGCCATCGCACGGAACAGCCTATGCGCTGGCTGGCGAAGATGTTGCTTCTCCCGAATCGTTCAGACAAGCACTGTACCTGGCCATCGACATTTATAAAAATCGTGAAATCTATAAGGATATCTCTAAAAATCCTTTGAAAAATTATGATATCAATCCAAACCAGATTGACGAGAGTGTAGACATTGAGGCAATAGACGATCAACATTAAAACAAGCACGAATGTACGAGTTTATCCGGGGAACCATCGTAGAAATTAATCCGGCGAATATTATTATTGAAGCCGGTGGTATTGGTTATATTGCAAATGTTTCGTTAAATACCTACAGCAAATTAAGCGGAAAAAAAGAGGCAAAACTTTTATTGCACCAGGTGGTGCGCGAAGATGCACACATTTTTTACGGTTTTTCTGAAAAAAGCGAGCGCGATTTATTTCGAAACCTGATATCGGTAAACGGCGTTGGAGCAAGCACTGCAATTATGATGCTTTCTTCATTAAATCCCGACGAATTAATTTCTGCTGTAACCACTGAAAATGTTGCCGTTTTAAAAGCAGTAAAAGGAATTGGCGCCAAAACAGCACAACGAATAATAATCGATTTAAAAGATAAGCTCGGAAAAATGCCGGAATCGGGTCAAATTTTACTTTCTCCAGACAATACTATCCGGATTGAATCGTTATCTGCATTAGTTATGCTCGGTTTTGTAAAAAAGGATGCTGAAAAAGCAGTGTCTAAAATTCTCCAGGAAAATCCGGGGACAACTGTTGAGGGCGTGATTAAACAAGCTTTAAAAAGGTTATAAACAAGAATGAAACGTCTATGATTTTAGAACGATTATACATACCTATCAATACTCTCAAAATCATAGTTAGTTCTGTCTGTTGCAAAAGCCTACAATATTAAACAGATGAAATTGACCCGAAGTAAACTAAAAATATACTTCCTGTTCGTGCTAACATTTCTATTTGCATTTGCCAGGCCGGCTTTTGCTGTATCGAATGATTTTGCAGACCATCTGTTGTTGCAACAACCGCAGGATACCACAATTATGGATACGGTTGGGCAGCTTCCCTACCCTTTTAAAGACCAACCGGCATTTGGACAATCAAATCAGGACTCGCTCAAATTATTTCTGAACAGACCCAGCAACATCAAATATGAAATTGAATACGATCCGGTTTCCGGGCAATACATTTTCTACGAAAAGGTTGGAAGTCTGAATTATCGCCTGCCACAAACCATGTCGCTCGACGACTACATCGATTACGACTTTGAAAACTCGGTTAAAAATTACTGGAAAGAACGAAGCCGGCTTCAGGATCTCGACCGACAAAATTCGCTGATCCCGCAATTAACAATCGGCGGAGAAGCATTTAACCGCATTTTTGGTGGCAACACCATCAATATTACACCTCAGGGTTTTGTTGAAGTAAGTTTTGGTTACCAGATGAATGCTACCGAAAACCCAGCCATTCCTGAGCGTTTAAGAAAAGTTCCAACATTCGATTTCGATGAAAAAATTCAGATCAATGTGATGGGGCAAATCGGAACAAAGATGAACATGCGGGTGAATTACAACACCGAAGCAACCTTTGATTACGAAAACAAAATGAACCTTGAATACACCGGCAACGAGGATGAAATTCTTAAACGGGTTGAAGCCGGTAATGTTTCGCTTCCTTTAAACGGATCCCTGATTTCCGGAGCATCCAACCTTTTTGGTGTAAAAGCCGAAATGCAGTTCGGAAAACTTACTTTAACCACTTTGTTTTCGCAACACAAGGGAGAATCGCAAACCGTTGAAACCGAGGGAGGCGCACAGATTACACCTTTTGAGTTTTCAGCTGCAAACTACGAAGCCAACAAACACTTTTTCCTTTCTCAGTATTTTAGAGACAACTACGATAAATGGCTGGCCAATACTGCTGTTCCGCTTTCGCCCATCAACATCAATAAAATTGAAGTTTGGGTAACCAATAAATCAAGCAATTTCACCGAAGCCAGAAACATCCTGGCTTTTCAGGATCTGGCAGAACACGATCAATACATTTATAACGACATTCCGGCATTTCAACAAACACCAGCATTGCCTTATCCAGATAATATTTTTCCTTTCAACGATGCCAACGGATTGTACTACGAGATGGCAAATACGCATGCTGCGGTGCGCGATATAAAAAATATTACAGCCGAAATATCGCAGTTTGGAGATGCATTTTTAGGCAGCCGCGATTTCGAAAAAGTGGAGCAGGCAAGAAAACTGAGTCCTTCGGAATACACCGTTAACGCACGTTTAGGTTACATCTCGTTAAAATCGGCACTTAACGCCGACGAGGTTTTGGCTGTTGCGTATAATTATACATCAAGCGGTAAAACTTTTCAGGTGGGTGAGTTTTCAAGCGATGGTATTAGTGCACCGCAAACCTTGTTCCTAAAACTTTTGAAAGGAACCAATCTTTCTCCATTACTTCCGCTTTGGGATTTAATGATGAAAAACGTTTATAACCTGAATGCATACCAACTTTCGAAAGATGAGTTTATCCTGAACATCGTTTATCAAAACGATTCAACGGGAACAAACATTAATTATTTACCTGAAACAAGAATCGAAGGAGAAATTCTTTTGGAAGTAATGAACCTCGACAAATTAAACAAACAACTCGATCCGTATAAAGATGGGCTGTACGATTATATCGAAGGAATAACGGTAAATTCCGAAACAGGACGGATTATTTTCCCGGTGCTCGAACCATTTGGAAAACATCTCGCCGGTGCAATTCATGATCCCGCACTCATCGATAAATACACCTACCAGTCGCTTTACGATTCAACACGGGTTTATGCCGAACAAGATGCTGAACACAATAAATATTTTTTAATAGGAAGTTACAAAGGTGCCTCAAGTTCCGATATTATGCTCGGAATGCTAAACCTTGCACAAGGGGCGGTAAAAGTAACTGCCGGTGGCCGACAACTGGTTGAAAATGTGGATTACACGGTTGATTACACTTTAGGAAGAGTAAAAATTATTAACCAGTCATTGCTCGAAGCCGGCACACCAATTTCGGTTTCCACCGAAAGCGAAGATTTGTTTACCATGCAACGAAAAACATTAATGGGTGCGTATGCCAACTATGCTTTTTCCGACAATTTTAATATTGGTGCAACTGCTTTGTACATGCACGAACGTCCTTTAACACAAAAAGTAAATTATGGCAACGATCCGATTTCGAACCTGATGGTTGGGTTGGACACCCGCTTTACCACAGAAAGTATGTTGCTTACGCGTGCCATCGATGCGCTACCGTTTTACACCACCAAAACACCTTCAACAATCGATTTCGAAGCCGAGATTGCACAATTAATTCCGGGTCAGGCAAAAGCCACAAAAGGTGCGGCTTATATCGACGATTTTGAAGGAACAAAAACAACGATCAATTTAAAAACACGGCAATCGTGGGTGCTGGCAAGTACACCACAATTTCAAACCGATCTGTTCCCCGAAGCCAGTTTAAACAACAGTCTCGAATACGGTATCAACCGTGCAAAACTTGCATTTTATATCATCGATCCACTTTTCTTACGAAACAACAGTTTAACTCCCGATCACATAAAAAACGACAAAGACATGCAGTCGAACCACTTTGTTCGTGAGGTTTTTGAAAAGGAGATTTTTCCGGCTAAAGAATCACCCGTTGGGCAGCCAACCAACATTCCGGTTTTCGACCTTGCATTTTATCCCAACGAACGTGGACCGTATAACTTCGATGCAAAACCAAGCGAATATTCATCGGGAGTAAATCAGGATGGTACCTTAAAAAATCCTGAATCGCGTTGGGGGGGAATTATGCGTCAAATTCAAACCAGCGATTTTGAGACCTCAAACATCGAGTTTATTGAATTCTGGTTGATGGATCCGTTTGCCAACGATACATTGAACCGACACGAAGGTGGAGATTTGTATTTTAACCTTGGAGATGTTTCGGAAGATGTGTTGAAAGATTCGCGTAAAGGATTTGAAAACGGACTACCAACCAATGCGCTTGTCACCAATGTCGACACAACAACCTGGGGGCGGGTTTCAACGCTTCAGTCGCTGGTAAATGCATTCGACAACGATCCAAGTTCGCGTGAGTACCAAGATATTGGTTTTGATGGTTTAAGCAACAACGACGAGCAAAAGTTTTTCGATCAGTATTTAAAAGAACTCGAATTGCAGGTAAATCAGGATGCATACGGCGATGCGTTAAAAGATCCATCTTCTGATGATTTCCATTATTTCCGAGGATCGGATTATGATCTGGAACAAGTAAGTATTCTTGCGCGTTACAAAAAATACAACGGATCGGAAGGAAACTCGCCAACCGACGAAAATTCAAAGGAAAGTTACCCAACAGCGTCTTCCACCATTCCCGATATTGAAGACATTAACAACGATAATACGCTGAACGAATACGAACGATACTACCAGTACAAAGTAAGTATCAGAAAACAAGACATGCAGTTGGGCCGCAATTACATTACCGATATAAAGCAAGCTTCTGTTCAGCTCAAAAACGGAACGGTTGACGACATCACCTGGTACCAGTTTAAAATTCCGGTTCGCGATCCTGACAAAACAATTGGTAATATTCGCGATTTCAGATCGATTCGTTTTATGCGGATGTTTATGAATAATTTCCGCGATTCTTCCATTCTGCGTTTCGCAACACTCGATTTGGTGCGTTCCGACTGGCGACGTTATACTCGTCCGATTGGCGAACCCGATGCTTCATCGCCAAATGCAGGTTTTGATGTTTCTGCCGTTAGCATCGAAGAAAATGGCCAGCGTAAACCGGTCAATTATATTTTGCCTCCCGGAATCGACCGTGTAATCGATCCTGCAAATCCTCAGCTCCGTCAATTAAACGAGCAGTCGATGGAGTTAAAAGTGACCGAGCTTGAACAAGGCGATGCAAGAGCAGCTTTTAAATCCTTGTACATGGATTTTAGAAGATACAAACGATTAAAAATGGATGTGCATGCCGAGGAAATTGAAGGATATCCGCTAAAAGATGATGAATTGTCCTTTTTTATACGTGTGGGTTCCGACTACAATTACAACTATTACGAATACGAAATTCCTTTAAAACTTACTCCTGCCGGATATTACAGCAGCGAAAACGAAAACGACCGGTACATTGTATGGCCCGACGATAACAGAGTTGATCTTCCGCTGGAACTTTTTACCGAAACAAAGCTCGCCCGTAACGACGAAATGCGCAGGGAAGGTTCCACCATTACCATGCAGGATGAGTTTGAAACCGTTCACCGGGGATGGAACAAAGATCGCAACAAAGTAAAAGTAAAAGGAAGTCCGAACCTTGGAAACGTTGAAGTGATGATGATGGGTGTTCGGAATAAAAAAGGACAGGTGAACACCGGAGCAAAATCGGTAGATGTTTGGACCAACGAATTGCGCTTAACAGAAATCGACAACGAGGGAGGATGGGCAGCTAATGCACGTGTTTCGGCACGACTGGCCGATTTAGGAAGTATTACAGTTGCGGGTCGCACCCGTTCTGAGGGATTTGGTAGTTTGAGCCAAAATACCAACCAGCGTCAAATGGATGATTTAAACGAAATCGACATTGCCGCCTCTTTAGATTTGGGACGTTTCTTCCCCGATAAAATAGGAGTTCGTGTTCCGATGTATTATGGTTATTCCAGAAGTGCAAGAACGCCAAAATACAATCCGCTCGAACCCGATATTGAAATGGACAAATCGCTCGAACATGCAAGAAACAACCAGGAAAGAGACTCAATTAAACATATTTCTTATGATTTAATCACCCGAAAAAGTATCAACTTCACCAAGGTAAAAGTTGAACCTCAAAAACAAAAAGACAAAACCCATCTTTGGGATCCCGAAAATTTTGCAGTTACGTATTCCTATAACGAAATTGCCCGGCGAGATATTAATACTGAATTTAGTAAAAACAAAACGCACAGAGCTCTATTTGCATATAACTACAGTAATCGACCCAAAATAATACAGCCCTTAAACTCGGTAAAATTTATGCAAAAAGGGCCGTTAAAATTGTTGGGCGACTTTAACTTTTATCCGCTTCCGTCGCAGATTTCGTATCGAACCGATTTATTCCGGAGAAACCACGAAACACAAACCCGGAACATTACCAACCCGAGTTTTGTGCTGCCGGCCACCTACGATAAAGAATTCCTGTGGAACCGCTATCTCGATTTAAGGTGGGACCTGGCACGAACTTTAAAATTTGATTTCTCTTCCAGAAGCACTTCAAAAATTGATGAACCCGAAGGACGTTTTAACAAAAACGACGACGATTATCAATGGAAAAAAGATTCGATTCTAAATAATTTATACAACCTGGGACGACCAATTTTATACAATCATGGATTTAATATTTCGTACCAGATTCCGATCAACAGAATTAAAGCACTCAACTTTATTTCATCGACGGTGCGTTATCAAGGATCGTACGACTGGATTGCCGGACCAATAACTGCCGATACCATTCGTTTGGGGAACCGCGTACAAAACTCGCGTAATTTCCAGGCTACCGGAAACATGACACTCACCAGTTTATACAATAAAGTACCGTATTTTAAAGAAATTAACCAGAAATACAAACGAACCGGAAGAGGTCGCGGAAGTTTAAATCGCCGATCGGGTGGAGGTACAGCAAACGCGAAACAACAGGCGGCACCGCAAAAGAAACAAGAAGAAACGTATACCAACAATATAAAACTGGTGGCCAATCAGGCGCAAACAATTACGCACAACCTTAACACGAAAAGAATTAAAGTTGTGGTAAGCGGGCTCGAAGGAAAAATAGTGCCCGGAAAAGTTAATATTGTTGATGCAAACTCCATCGAGTTTACACCATTAGCAGATGCAACACAAGCTATGATGACCGTAACCGGAAAACCGGGCAGCCAAAGTATAGCAAAAGAAATTTTAGATCTTACAACGCGGATTTTGATTGGAGTACAAATGGTTTCTGTGAATTACAGCAAAAACGGAGGAACTGTTTTACCCGGATATTTACCCGAACCTGTACTTTTTGGTGCCGGAAACTACTCCCCCGATCCGGGGATTTTTAGCGACAGTTATGGTTCGAGTTTTGCCCCGGGACTGCCATTTTTATTTGGTTGGCAAGACCGCGAGTTTGCTAAAAAAGCTTCGTCGAAAGGTTGGGTAACCAACGATACGACACTAAATACACCATTTCAGATTTCAAGAAACGAAAGGATTGGAATTCGTGCAACGGTTGAACCTTTACCCGACTTAAGAATAGATGTAACGGCAGACCGGTCGATGTCGAAAAACATTAGCGAGTTCTACAATTACGATTATGCTTCCGGATCATTTAATGCCAACAGCATGACTGAATCGGGTAACTTCAGCATGTCGACACTGACATGGGGGACCGCATTTTTTGCCATCGGGAAAGGCGATGTTTCACAATCCGAAGCGTTTGATCGCTTAAAAGAAAACCGGGCAATTATTTCTGATCGTCTGGCCAGTCAACGTTCTGCAGATAATGGATGGGGATACAATCCGGAAGCAGAACACCCCCTTTACCCGGGATACAAAGACGGTTACGGACCCAACTCGGTTGAGGTACTTGTTCCGGCATTTTTGGCTGCATATCAGAATAAAGATCCAAATAAAATTGCTTTGGGAATGTTCCCCTCGATTAAATTTATTCGTCCAAACTGGCAGATTCGTTACGAAGGAATGGTAACAAAAATTCCGGGTCTGAACCGAATCATGCGTTCGCTCAATTTTACTCACGGCTACCGGTCGAGTTATAATGTTGGTGCTTTTGTTACCAACCTCAATTTTATGGAAAGTGGCGATGGTTTTACTTATGTTCGCGATTTCTCGGAAAACTTTGTGGCGCCTTACGATTTTAACTCGGTTAGTATTACCGAAACATTTAGCCCGCTGTTAAACATCGATATTATGTGGTTAAATGATTTTACTTCGCGAGCCGAAATGAAACGATCTAGAAACCTGAATCTTTCGTTCGCCAACAACCAGTTAACTGAAGTTATGAGCAACGAATACACCATAGGTTTAGGCTATCGTTTTACGCAAATGGATTTAATTATTAAAACCAAAAATTCGCAACAATCGTACTCAAACGACCTGAATTTAAGAGCCGACTTTTCGCTTCGGAAAAACAAGACCGTTCTTCGCAAATTAGATGAAGATGATAGTCAAATCACCGCCGGACAACAGGCTATTAGTATTAAAACCACTGCCGACTACATGTTGAGCGATCGTTTTCAAATGCGTGTATTTTTCGATAAAATCATAAATAATCCGTTTACTTCGCTGTCGTTTCCAACATCAAATACCAATTTTGGAGTGAGTTTCCGCTTTACCTTGGCAAATTAAATATTTGTTGTGCAATCAGAACTTTTAGCGCTTAAAGTTGTTTTTAAATAAAATATTTCATTCTTTTGAATGGAATTTAAGAATCAAAATGAAAAATTTAAATACAATATGGCTTCCGTGGTGGGGTCTTCTTACGTAAGTCAGGAGTTAAAGAGCCATATTGGTATTTTTAAAAAATATTCAAAATGAGCCTGCTCCAACAAAGAGCAGGTTTTTTTATAAAAGAAAATGAGAACAAATAAAACAAATTGGTGGTGGCGTAGTACTTTTTCACAAAAATCGTGATAAGAGAATTCGCTATTGTACAATTTGAAAAGCGGCTCATCGAATTACGATGAGCCGCTTTTTTTAGAAGCCTCTCCCGACGACTCCAAAGGAGAGGAGTAAGAAAATAAAGAAATGAATAATTTAAGAAATAATTTTTGAAAATTGCATAATCCAAGTCCCCCCCCGGGGGATTTAGGGGGCTAATAAATATCAATATGACAACACTAAATTTTAAACCCGTAGTGCGAAAAATACTTGCCGATACTGTTACTCCGGTAAGTATTTATCTGCGTTTACGTACGCTTTATCCAA
Organism: Draconibacterium sp.; assembly: GCA_050294855.1. Classification (GTDB taxonomy): domain Bacteria; phylum Bacteroidota; class Bacteroidia; order Bacteroidales; family Prolixibacteraceae; genus Draconibacterium. The sequence continues at coordinate 14,044 of JBNKOT010000040.1, forward strand.
AGTCGATTTTGTTGGAAAGTTCCGATTATCATGGCAACGAAAATGCCTATTCTTTTATCTGTTTTAATCCGGTGGCAAGTTTTGCCGTAAATAATGGTTTGGCAGTAAAAGAACTTCCCGGAAATGAAAAAGAGGAATTCCAGCTTTCGAAAGACCGTTCATTAGACAACGAACTCGATACTTTCTTTAAAACTTTTGAAGTAGATTCCAGCGAAATCGAATTACCGGCAAACGGTTTGTTTGGCTATGTAAATTTCGATGCCATTCAGCATTTCGAAAACATAAATTTTTCGGCTGAGAAAAAAGAAGAGTACCAAATTCCGGAAGTAAATTATTCGTTTTACAAATACGTTGTGGCCATCGACCATCATAAAAACATCATTCATATAGTCGAAAATTTGTTGGAAGGCGAAGACTCACAAATGGATTATATTCATCATTTATTGGTCAACCTCAACTTTTCGACCGCTAAATTTGAACCCGTTAGCGAAGAAACTTCAAACATTACCGACGAAGAATACCGAAACATGGTAACGCTCGGGAAAAAACACTGTTACCGCGGCGATGTTTTTCAGATTGTTTTAAGCCGGCAATTTAAACAGGAATTTAAAGGCGACGAATTTAATGTTTATCGTTCGTTGCGCTCGATTAATCCTTCGCCATATTTGTTTTATTTCGATTTTGGCGATTACCGGATTTTCGGATCGAGTCCCGAAGCACAAATCAGAATTAACAACAACAAAGCATACATTCATCCCATTGCCGGAACGTTTAAAAGAACCGGAAACGATGAGCAAGACCGCGAGCTGGCCGAGAAACTCAGCAAAGATCCTAAAGAAAATGCCGAACATGTTATGTTAGTCGATCTGGCAAGAAACGATTTGAGCCGAAATGCCGACAACGTGATTGTTGAAACGTATCGCGAAGTGCAGTTTTATTCGCATGTAATTCACCTCGTTTCGCAGGTTTCGGGAGAAATAACCGACGATACCAACCTGATAAAAGTGTTGGGCGAGACCTTTCCTGCCGGAACTTTATCGGGTGCGCCAAAATACAAAGCCATGGAACTGATCGATAAATACGAAAACCAAAATCGGGGTTATTACGGCGGATGCATCGGTTATTTGGGTTTCGACAGAACATTAAATCATGCCATTATGATCCGCTCATTTCTGAGTAAAAACAATAAATTGTTTTACCAGGCGGGCGCCGGAATTGTTGCCGACTCGCAGGAAGAAAGCGAATTACAGGAAGTAAATAATAAATTAGCTGCTTTGAAAAAAGCCATTATTATGGCGAAGGAGATAAATTAGTCGTTAGTACAGAGTAATTAGTCGTATGTAAAAAGTAGTGAGAAATGAGATTTAAGAACAATAAAATTAATTTCTCTGAAGGAGAAAAATACAAATAATCCCGAACTTTAATCCGGGGACTAATAACAGCAATTTAAAAAGTGCAACCATTTTCGTTGAAAAAAGAAAAGACTTTGCACGCACCGCAGATAAAATCTCGATAAAAAAAAGAAGAAATGAAAATATTAGTAATAGACAATTACGATTCGTTCACCTACAACCTGGTTCATGCCATTAAAAAAATATCTGGGTTGCCGGTTGACGTCGCTCGAAACGATGAAATTTCGTTGGATGAAATTGAGAAATACGACAAAATCGTACTCTCTCCCGGACCTGGAATTCCGGAAGAAGCCGGTTCACTGCTCGAAATCATCAAAGCATTTGCACCGAAAAAAAGTATGCTCGGTGTTTGCTTGGGGCACCAGGCAATTGGCGAAGCTTTTGGCGGAAAATTGCATAACATGAACCGCGTTTTGCATGGCATTGCAACGCCGGTCGATTTAACCGAAAACAATTCAATCCTGTTTTCAGGATTACCGCAAAGTTTCGAAGTCGGTCGGTATCATTCGTGGATCGTCGAAAAAGAAGATTTACCCGATTGTTTTTTGGTTACCAGCTACGATAAAGACGGATTAATTATGTCGATGAAACACAAAGAATTCAAGGTGGAAAGCGTCCAGTTTCATCCCGAATCGGTACTCACTCCACTGGGCGAAAAAATGATCGAAAACTGGCTGAATATGGAAAGTTGACAGTTACAATTTACAGTAAAAACAAAAAAATTGAGACAACTATTGTTTCATAATAAATACAAATAAACGAAGAAGCTGATTTGAAGCAGAAGTTGAACTTCTGACTTCTATCTTCCCTCTTCTCTCTTTTTTAATAACATGAAAGAAACACTACAATATTTATTCGAAGGAAATAAGCTGACTCAGGATGCTGCAAAAAATGTATTGCTGAAAGTTGGTGAAGGAGAATACAGCGAAGCAGAATTTGCTTCTTTGCTTACCATATTTAAAATGCGCCCGATTGTTTCGGAAGAATTCGCAGGTTTTCGCGATGCCATGAATGAATTGAGTTTAAAAGTCGACCTTTCAGAGTTTAACGGAATCGATGTGGTCGGCACCGGTGGCGATGGAAAAAATACATTTAATATCTCCACACTTTCAGCAATAATCATTGCCGGCGCCGAAATAAATGTAACAAAACACGGAAATTACGCGGCAAGTTCAAACAGTGGTTCGTCGAATGTATTACAACATTTGGGTTACAAATTCAGCAACGACATTGGAAAGTTAAAAAGCGATTTACGAAATGGTAACTTCTGTTTTTTACATGCACCGCTTTTTCACCCGGCCATGAAATACATTGCACCGGTTCGGAAAGCCTTAAAATTCCCAACCTTTTTTAATATTCTTGGCCCGATGATCAATCCGTCGTCGCCAAAATTTCAGGTTCTGGGCGTAAATAATGCCACCAATTTCGACTATTATAAAAACATTTACAGCAAATTGGATATTGAGCATTCCATCATAAATAGTCTGGATGGTTACGACGAAGTTTCGCTGACATCAGATGTTCGCATCGCTTCAAAAAGTTCAGAGAAAAAGCTTTCTCCCGCTGATTTTGGTTTTGATAAAATTCAACCCGAAACACTTTTTGGAGGAGATACGGTGGAAGATGCCGCCAAAATTTTTATTTCAATTTTGCAAGGAAACGGAACGAACGAACAAAATAATGTAGTTTTGGCCAACGCAGCTCTTGGAATTCAGTTGGTTTATTCCGATAAATCCTTGTTGGAATGTGTTGCCATTGCGCGCGAATCGCTGGAAAGTAAGCGAGCTTTAAATAAATTAAAAGCAATTGTAGAATAAAAAATATAGACTGTCATTTCGAAGGAATCATGGCGAGTGCCGGGAAGAAATCATGTAATTCATCCTCGACAGATTTCTCCTCTTTCGTCGTTCGAAATGACAACTTTTTACATTTTTGAAAAATAAGTTATGAATATTCTCGACAAAATAATCGCAACAAAAAAGGTGGAAATTGCCCATCAGAAAAAGGTGGTTTCTGTTTCGCAACTCGAAAAATATCCTTTGTTTAATCGGAAATGCAATTCACTAAAAGCAAATCTTTTAAAAGAAAATGCTTCGGGAATTATTGCTGAATTCAAACAAAAATCTCCTTCAAAAGGCGAAATAAATTACCGTGTAAAAGTTGAAGAGGTTACTTTGGGATATGTAAATGCAGGTGCTTCGGGACTGTCGGTGCTCACCGATTACGAATATTTTGGTGGAAATTTGGTCAACCTAACAAAAGCCCGCGAAACGAATCCAAATGTTCCAATTCTGCGTAAAGATTTTATGATCGACACCTACCAAATTATTGAAGCAAAAGCTTTTGGTGCCGATGTAATTTTGCTGATCGCTGCCTGTCTCGAAAAAGAAGAAGCGCTTACTTTAGCCCAAAAGGCAAAAAAACTTGGGATGGATGTTTTAATGGAGATTCATAATGCAGAAGAATTAGAAATTGCAAACGATTTTGTCGACATTATTGGAGTAAATAACCGCAACTTAAAAACATTTGAAGTGGACGTGGAAACTTCGGTAAATCTGGCAAAACAGATTCCTGAACGTTTTGTGAAAATTTCAGAAAGTGGACTGGCCGGTGTGAAAGAAATCAACTATTTAAAACAAAACGGATTTAAAGGATTTCTGATTGGAGAGACCTTTATGAAAACCGATAACCCGGGTGAAGCCTGTAAAAAATTAATTATCGAATTATGACAAGAGAATTACGAATAAAGGTTTGCGGAATGAAATTTACCGAAAACCGGGAGGCGGTGGATAAACTGCGAGTCGATTTCTTGGGATTCATCTTTTACGGACCATCCAAAAGATTTGTTGGCGCTTATCCCGAAGTAGGTTTATTTAATTCAAAGACACCAAAAGTCGGAGTTTTTGTCGACGAAAATGTATTTGAGATTTTGGGAATGGCAAAAAACATGGGTTTCGAATACGTGCAATTACATGGAAAAGAAAATCCAAAAACTTGTCAGATTCTCAAAAATCAGGGACTAAAAATTATCAAGGCTTTTAACGTTAACGAAAAGTTTAAATTTTCGTCAACCAAGCCTTTTGAGAAGGTCGCCGACTTTTTCCTTTTCGACACAAAAACAAAACTCCCCGGCGGTTCGGGAGAAAAATTTAACTGGCAAATTCTGGAAAAGTATACCGGACACACACCGTTTTTTCTTAGCGGAGGAATTAGTGAAAACGATGCTTCGGACATCAAAAAAATTAAACATCCAAAACTTACCGGAGTGGATTTAAACAGTGGTTTTGAGGATGAACCGGGCGTAAAGAATATTGAGCAGTTAATACGATTTATCGATGCCATTAAGTAAAATGAAAATATGAATCCCCTGTTAAAGTGGCAAGACAGAGTGTCTGGCTGAGGCGAAAACAGGGGGGCCTACAAAATATAATTAAATGAAATATCAAGTAAACGATAAAGGATATTACGGAGAATTCGGCGGTGCATGGATTCCGGAGATGATGTACACCAACATCAACGAACTAAAAAATCGCTACCTCGAAATCATTCAATCCGATGATTTTAAAAACGAATTCGACCAATTATTAAAAGACTACGTTGGACGGCCTTCGCCGCTTTATTATGCAAGCCGGCTTTCGGATCATTATAAAACAAAAATATATTTAAAGCGCGAAGACCTTAATCACACCGGATCGCACAAATTAAACAATACAATCGGGCAGATTTTGCTGGCGCAGAAACTCGGAAAAACCCGAATTATTGCCGAAACCGGAGCTGGTCAGCATGGTGTTGCTACTGCTACCGTTTGTGCTTTAAAAGGGATAAAATGTGTGGTTTACATGGGTGCACTCGATGTTTCGCGGCAGGCGCCAAACGTAAAAAAAATGAAAATGTTGGGTGCCGAAGTTGTTTCGGTTCACAGCGGAAACAAAACCTTAAAAGATGCCACCAACGAAGCCATGCGCGACTGGATTGCCAATCCGGAAGACACACATTATATTATCGGTTCGGTGGTTGGCCCGCATCCCTACCCCGATATGGTCGCGCGTTTTCAGTCGGTAATTAGTGCAGAAATGAAAACACAATTGTTAGCACAAACCGGATCGGAAAATCCAACCCGAATCATTGCCTGCGTGGGCGGAGGGAGTAATGCTGCAGGTGCATTTTATCATTATTTAGACAATGAGCAAGTGGAATTGATTGGAGTGGAAGCAGCAGGCTTAGGTGTCGAAACCAAAGAAACCGCCGCAACTTTATCGGTGGGAACACCGGGAGTTTTACATGCCAGTCTTACGGTGTTGATGCAAAATGCCGACGGACAAATTACCGAACCCTATTCCATTTCTGCCGGATTGGATTACCCGGGAATTGGGCCAATGCACGCAAATTTGCACAAAACAGGGCGGGCAAAGTTTTTAGCCGCCACCGACGAAGAAGTGCTCAAAGCCGTTTTACTCATCACACAAAAAGAAGGAATTATTCCGGCACTGGAATCGGCACATGCTTTGGCAGCTCTCGACAAAATAAAAATGAAACCCGACGATGTAAACGTGATCAATCTTTCGGGCAGCGGCAACAAAGACATGGAAACGTATTTGAATTATTTTGGGTATTGAAAGAAGTACAGAGTAGTGAGTAATTAGTAGTGAGTAAAAAACTTCGGACTTCCGACTTTGGACTTCCGACTATTCTTTTAAAATGAAAAACAGAATCAATCAGCTTTTTGAAGCAAAAAAAGAAAATATTTTATCGGTTTATTTTACAGCCGGTTTCCCGAAAGTTAACGACACGGTTAAAATTATTCAGGAATTGGAGAAAAATGGTGTCGACCTCATCGAAATTGGGGTTCCGTTTTCCGACCCAACTGCCGACGGACCAACCATTCAAAAAAGCAGCGAAATAGCTTTAAAAAACGGAATGTCATTAAAGCTACTTTTTGAGCAACTAAAAACCATTCGTGAGTCCGTTAATATCCCACTTATTTTAATGGGATATTTTAATCCGGTTTACCAGTTTGGCGTTGAAAAGTTCTGCAAAAAATGCAAGGAAATTGGAATCGACGGTGCCATTCTTCCCGACCTGCCACTCGACGAATTCGAAGATCATTACAAAAACATTTTTTCGGCCAATAATCTGCACAATATTTTACTGATAACTCCTCAAACTTCGAGTGCAAGAATCCGTCAAATCGATACGGCATCTTCAGGATTTATTTATATGGTTTCTTCGTCGGCAACAACAGGTGCAGGCAAAAAGGTGGAAGACTTTCAGCAAGATTATTTTGATCGGATTCAGCAAATGAATTTAAAAAATCCAAGAATAATTGGCTTTGGAATTTCTGATCGAGCAACCTTTGCAAATGCCTGCAAAACTGCAAGTGGAGCCATTATCGGAAGTGCTTTTGTAAAAGCCTTACAGGAAGATATAAAACTTGATACAGGAATTTCAAAATTTGTAAAAAGCATACGTACAGAGGAATAAATTTATTGCTTTTTATCCTACAAAATTATCATGTTTTCAAACAGGAAAAAGGTGAAAATAGTGTAACCTTCTAATCAACAGCCACCTAATAAAATACCACGAAGTATTTTATTGTTAAAATGTGTTAAACCATATTCTACAGCATACTTAGATTCAGTTTTTCATGTTATTTTAATAACGTGAACGCTAAAATAAATACCATGTTAGAGTACGCTAAAATCATTCTTCCAAAAGTAAGTTTCAGCAAAGAACTTTTCAGGAAAGAATTAAGTAAATGCATTGGTTGGGTTGAGCAAGATCAGCTTCAGGAATTGCGCGACTGGTGTTTTGAGAATTTTAATGAAATGTATCCCGATGTTTTGGCAGAAAGTTTTGCCAACATTGCGGCTTAAGAATTAACCCGGCGGGATTTTTCCCGCCTTTTCTATTTCCTTCAATTAGCGTAATAACCTGAGTTCGATATAAAATTAATGGCTCAAA
>JBNKOT010000041.1:0-9564 GCA_050294855.1 Draconibacterium sp.
CGGTAAACATTAATTCGGTTACCGAAATTGTATCGTTTTCATTGACAATCGGAATCACTTCGTTTTCGAGCAAAGTAGCAAAACAGTTTTTCATGTTCAGGTAATGCCCTCGACTCGAGAAATTCTCTTTTGTGGTTAGTACCTGCGCGCAAACCAAACCGTGTTCACCAAAAAAATCGGAATAGCGCGAAATCAGTTTTACTTGTCCGAGCGCCGCCCAAAGCTGACGTTGCGAAACAGCATCGGTTTTTTTTGCCGGCTTTAAAACAGCACGCCCGGCCGCAACTGCACCCGACGATACCACAACAACTTCTACTCCGTTTTTGCGGAGAAAAGCGATCTGATCAACTAAATGCGCAATTCGCGAAACATTTAAAGTTCCGTCCGATTTTGCCAAAACATTGCTGCCAATTTTTACCGTTATTTTATGATACCGAAAATTCATTTCCTCTCTGTTCCACGCTTCCTTCCTTGAAATAAAGCTGTTCTTTTATTTATTAAGTTAAGATGGAGTTAGATTGATCCATTCCACCAAAATCCTATCCAATTTTTCTTAATCTGTTTTAATCTTTTTATACGACGCCAAAACACCTTGAATTAACGAGGAACTAAAACCTTTGTGTTCCATTTCGTTCAGTCCGGTAATTGTAACTCCCATCGGTGTTGTTACTTTATCGATTTCGCGCTCGGGATGATTTCCTGATTGCAGGATCAACTCTGTTGCGCCTTTCACAGTTTGCGCCGTAATTGTTTGCGCCAACTCTGCACTAAAACCAATTTCTATTCCACCCTGCATTGCCGCACGAATGTAGCGCAATGCATATGCAATTCCGCATGACGAAAGCACGGTTGCTGCCGCCATCAACTCTTCCGGAATTTCAACTGTTTTTCCCAGCTTGTCGAATAAATCAACCACATATTTCTTGTGCGCCTTTGTTTTTCCGTTGGCCGAAATGCATGTTAACGATTCCTGCAAAGCAATGGCCGTGTTTGGCATTACTCTAAAAATAGGAATTTCGCTGCCCGCCATTTCTCCCAGATCGTCGATGCCAACTCCGGCAACAATCGAAATAAAAACTTTATCTGGATTGAGTTCCGTTTTTATTTCGCTGATCACACTTTCAATGTGATAAGGTTTAACCGCAACAATTAAAACATCGGCATTCTTAGCGGTCTTCAGATTATTTTGAGAAGTATGTACTCCCAGGTCTTTCATCCGGTTGAGTATACTTTCTTTGCGGTCGGCAACAAAAATATTGTTTGCTGCAACAAATCCTGATTTTAACAAACCTTCGGCAATTGCACCTCCCATATTTCCAACTCCGATAATTCCTATTTTTTTATTTTCCATTTTCAGTAATTTTTACAAAATGACAAGCAATAAAACTTATTGTTCAAGCTCCGAAACAGAGTATTCGTGAAAAACCTCTTCGAATGCTTGTAAAAACTGGTCGGCCTCCTGAATCGTCAAACTCAGCGGCGGCAACAACCTGATAATATTTAAACCCGAAACTCCGGTGAAAATTCCGTAATCGAACAGCAATTTCTGGCGCAATGCTTTTATGGGAAATTTGCATTCGATTCCAATCATCAAACCTTTACCACGAATTTCGTAATCGGAACTAAATTCTGCCAGTTTCTCCATAATATAATTGCCAACCCGTTCGGCATTTTCAATCAGTTTTTCGTTTTGAATAACATCCAAAACCGAAATACCTGCAGCACAAGCCAAATGATTTCCTCCAAATGTTGTTCCCAACATTCCATACCAGGGTTCTATTTCGGGTTGAATTAAAACTCCGCCAATCGGAAAACCATTTCCCATTCCTTTGGCCATGGTAATTAAATCGGGCTGAACATCGGAATATTGAAAGGCAAAAAACCGCCCGCTTCGTCCGTATCCCGACTGAATTTCGTCTAAAATAAGCAGTGCTCCGTATTTTTTTGTCAGCTTTTTTAATTCGAATAAAAACCCTTTGTCGGGCAAATGAATTCCCCCAATTCCCTGAATTCCTTCCACAATTACAGCTGCAACATTTTCAAATTTCAATGCTTTTTCGGTTGCTTCCAAATCGTTAAAAGGCAGAATTATTGCATTTGCAGTTTCGTTAACCGGAGCGATAATCTTTGGATTATCGGTTAATGCCACAGCCGCAGATGTACGTCCATGAAATCCTTTTTTATAACTAATAAATTTCTTTTTGCCGGTAACAAACGATGCCAGTTTAATGGCATTTTCGTTGGCTTCGGCGCCACTGTTGCACAAAAAAAGCTGGTAGTCGTCGCAGCCCGAAAGTTTTCCCAGTTTTTCTGCCAGTTCAACTTGCAAAGGGTTTTGCACCGAATTGGAATAAAACCCGATTTGTGAAAGTTGGTCGGAAATTTTGCTCACATAATGCGGGTGACTGTGACCGATTGAAATAACGGCATGACCGCCATATAAATCGAGATATTTTGAACCTTCAGCATCCCAGACATTGCAGCCCAACCCTTTTACAGGAGTTATTTTAAACAGTGGATATACATCGAATAAATTCATAGTAAGAAAGTTGGAAAACAGAAGTTGGAAGGCAGAAGATTATTCGTGCTTCCCGCAAATCTGTGATTCCAATTATTATTTGTTATTATTTCAAATTCTTTTTTTAGCTGAACCCGAAAATAAAAAATACAGTTTCAGCTAGCAAATTAATAAGTCGGTTAAACCGACTGCAAAGGATAAAAGCTTTGATTTTTGTTCTACCTTATCCTTTGTCGTTGACTCTAGTCAACCATTATCAAACAATTTAAAAGGCCACCGACTTTAAATTCAGTCCGGTTTTTTCGTCCAGATCAAACATGAGGTTCATATTATGAACTGCCTGCCCCGAGGCACCTTTAATTAGATTATCAGTGATACTTATTATCACCGGTTTTTTGCCGTGCTTTTCGAGAAACAGCACGGCTTTATTTGTATTGACAACCTGTTTTAATGCCGGATTTTTATCGGTCACAAAAACAAAGGGCTGATCGGCATAATACAATTGATACATTTTTTTAGCTTCTTCGAGCGAACCATCAAAATTGGTGTAAGCCGAAACAAAAATCCCGCGTGTATGATTTCCTCTTATCGGAACAAAATTGAAATCGGCAGTAAAACCGGCTTGCAATTGTTTTAAACTTTGAATAATTTCTCCTTCGTGCTGATGTTGAAAAACTTTGTATGACGAAACATTATTATTTCTCCAGCTAAAATGCGAAGTCGAAGTTGGTTTTTGTCCGGCACCGGTTGATCCGGTTATTGCCTGAACATGCACCTCATCGTTCAATTTTCCGTTTGCTGCTAGTGGCAAAAGTGCCAACTGAATTCCGGTTGCAAAACAGCCGGGATTTGCAATGTATTTTGCAGCTTTTATTTCTTCTTTGTTTAACTCCGGCAAACCATAAATAAATGGATTCCCGTTTCGTTTTAATCGATAATCGTGGCTTAAATCGATAATTTTTAAGTTCTCGGGGAAAGTACTTTTTTCGACAAATTCGATTGATTTGCCGTGCCCCATACAAAGGAAAATAACATCAACCAGATTAAAAGGCATTTCGGAAGTGAAAACCAAATCGGTATCGCCCAACAAATCGATATGAACGTCGGATATTAAATTCCCGGCATTACTTTCGCTCTGAACAAAACCAATTTCAGTAGTCGGATGATTCAGCAAAATCCGTAACAATTCACCCGCTGTATAACCTGCACCTCCTATAATTCCAACCTTAATCATCTTCTAAATATTTTTATTTACCGAATTATAAATCTTCAACGAGTTCGACATGATTTTAGTAAAACCTTTAATATCGTCGGCAGTCCATGCCGTTACAGTTTCGCCGTATTCGCCAAAACCGGAATTCATGAGATCGTGCTCTGATTCAACTCCCACCAATTCGAAATGATAAGGTTTCAGTTTTACAATTACTTTTCCGGTAACATTTTCTTGTGTCGACTCTAAAAAATCTTCGATATTTCGCATCACTGGTTCCTGATACATGGCTTCGTGTAAAAACATTCCGTACCAATTGGCAAGTTGCTCTTTCCAGTATCCCTGCCATTTTGTAAGTGTATGTTTTTCCAGTAAATGATGCGCTTTTATAATAATTAGCGGAGCAGCTGCTTCGAAACCCACTCGTCCTTTAATTCCAATAATTGTGTCGCCAACATGGGTATCTCTCCCGATGGCATATTTCGAAGCAATTTCGTTCAGTTTCTGAATCACCTCCGGACCACTTTCGTAAAACTCTCCGTTAAGTGCCACCAATTCGCCTTTTTCGAAACCAAGTTCAATTACTTGTTCTTCGGTCGCTTCCAACTGACTTGGGTAAGCTTCGGATGGCAAATTGGTATTCGACTTTAGCGTTTCTTTTCCACCAACACTTGTTCCCCACAATCCCTGATTAACAGAGTATTCCATTTTTGTAAAATCGGCTTCGAAACCAAATTTTTTCAAATAATCAATTTCTTCCTGACGACTCAACAACATGTCGCGGGTTGGTGTAACAATTTCTATTTCGGGAGCCAGTACCTGAAAAGTAAGATCGAAACGAATCTGGTCGTTGCCGGCTCCGGTACTGCCGTGAGCAATGTAGGAGGCACCTATTTTTTTTGCGTACTCGATGGTGGCAATCGCCTGAAAAGCACGTTCAGAACTCACCGAAATGGGATACGTATTATTACGTAAAATATTTCCGAAAACCATATAACGAATACATTTTTCGTAATATTCGTTGGTAACATCAAGCGTTGCATGGTTTACCGCACCAAGTGCCAGGGCACGCTTTTCAATGGCTTTTAGTTCCTCGGCAGAAAAGCCACCAGTATTTGCTATGGCAGTATAAACCTCGAAACCTTTTTCTTCTTTTAAGTATTTTGCGCAAAACGAGGTGTCTAAACCGCCGCTAAATGCTAAAACCAATTTTTTACTCATTTTATCTTTTTTAAAAAGTGGAACCACATCTCCATCAAATAATACTATTCACTTTACTACTGATTCAATTTCTTAAGAGCTATAAAAGACGCAGCCCCACTTTTTTATTTTTTATTTTTTATTTTTTTGACCACCGCTGAAAAAGTCCGGTTTTTGATTTATTCAGAACAGGATTTAAGCGTTTGATATTTTCCATTAAACTTCTTTTTCTAATTCCGTTTCCGTTTTTGTAATTCGGATCTTCCCAAATCGGATCGTACAACATTCCGGTACACAAACATTTCGAACGCTGTGTTCTTTCGAGAATATCGTAATTGACACATCCTTTGCAGCCGTTCCAAAACTGGTCGTCGACAGTAAGTTCCGAAAAAGTTACCGGACGATAACCCAATTCGTGGTTGATTTTCATCACTGCCAAACCCGTTGTTAAACCGAATATTTTTGATTTTGGGTATCTTTTTCTGGAAAGTTTAAAAGCCATTCTTTTAATTTCTTTTGCCAGCCCGATTCCACGATAATCTTCAACAACGATTAATCCTGAATTGGCCACAAATCCTTTCTCCTGCCAGGCTTCGATGTAGCAGAACCCCACAAATTTTCCCTTGTCGAGCGCAATAATCGATTTCCCGGCGCCGATTTTTTCCGCCAAATATTCGTTGGTTCTTCGAGCTATTCCAGTTCCCCTCTGTTTCGACGCCTCATCTATTGCATCGTTAATATCATCGATATATTTAACGTGCTCCTTCCCTGCAATCGTAACATGAATATCTTTTAAGTTCTTCATCTAAAAAACTAGATTTTATTTTTTAATCCCGGCATGGTTAAAACCAATGCATTTATTAAATCCGACTTTGTAATACCTTCTCTCTGCACCAACAAAATAGTATCGTCTCCTGCTATCGTTCCAATAATTTCCCACTGGTTGGCAGCGTCGAGCACCGCCGCGATACTACTTGCGTATCCGGGCATTGTTTTTATGACAGCAAGATTACCCGAGAATTGTATATCGTTAAAACCATCAGCCAAATAATTTACTTTTGACTTTTGTGTCGACCTTTCGTTTTGTACACTATCAGGAATCGAATAAACATAGCCCTTGCCCGGATGTGGAATTTTTGCCACCTGCAAAAGTTTCAAATCGCGCGATAAAGTCGCCTGGGTTAAATCAAAACCATTTTGCTTTAACTTCACCAACAATTCATCCTGACTATGAACCTTACCGTTTGCTATTATTTTTCTGATCTCAAGTTGCCTTTGTGTCCTGTTTTTCACACTGTATATTTATACATTTCTTTTGCAAATTTATGCATTTTATTTAAACAACAAGCAATAAGTTTGAGAAATATTACTATTTTTGCAGCATTAATGATTTTAATTTATCATTTTATTCTCGATGGGAAAGAACATTTATTTAAAGAATAGAAAAAATTACGAAAGATGCGTTTGAACTATTTATTTAGTACAAGCGCATTTTTTTAATACAACTACACAAATATGTTAAAAGTAAAACAAGCAAAACTCACCCTGGAAGATGGCACCGTTTTTACAGGAAAATCGTTTGGAAGTGAAAGTGCAATAGCTGGCGAAGTGGTATTCTACACTGCAATGACAGGCTATCCGGAGAGTTTGACCGACCCATCGTACACCGGTCAGATTTTAGTTTCTACCTTTCCTATGATCGGAAATTATGGCGTACCGTTTAACCGCAAAGAAAATGGGATCCATAAGTTTTACGAATCGCATAAATTACATATTTCTGGTCTGATTATCTCCGATTATTCATTCGAATTCAGTCATTGGAATGCGGAGAAAAGTTTATCCGATTGGTTAAAAGAATCTAATGTTCCGGGTCTGTTTGACATTGACACACGAGCCTTAACAAAAATTTTACGTGAAAAAGGATCGATGCTTGGAAAAATTGAGTTTGACGAAGAAATTGATTTCTATGATCCAAACAAAGAGAATTTAGTTGCCCGTGCCAGTTGCAATCAAAAAGAAATTTATGGCGAAGGAGATTACAAAGTTGTACTAATCGATTGTGGAGTAAAAAATAATATCATTCGCTGTTTGATCGACAGAAATGCTACAGTAATTCGTGTGCCCTGGGATTATGATTTTACCAACGAAGAATTCGACGGCGTCTTTATTTCAAATGGCCCCGGCGATCCGGCGATGTGCGACATAACCGTAAAACATATAAAATCGGTGGTTGGCAACGAAAAACCAATTATGGGAATTTGTTTAGGAAATCAGTTGTTGGCAAGGGCTGCTGGAGCCGATACCTACAAATTAAAATACGGACATCGAAGCCACAACCAGCCGGTACTATTAGAAGGCACAAACAAATGTTACATCACTTCGCAAAATCATGGTTTTGCCGTAAAAACAGAAAGTTTGCCACACGACTGGGAACCACTTTTTACGAATGTGAACGACAATACAAACGAAGGGATCAGACACAAAACACTGCCATTTTTTTCAACACAGTTTCATCCTGAAGCATCGAGCGGACCAACCGACACCGAATTTTTATTCGATGACTTTATGAACAGCGTTATTAAATACAAAAACGATAATTCCAAATAAATCAATATTCATTACTCGAAATTCAACTGAATCATGATAAAGACAGATATTAAAAAAGCAATCATCCTCGGTTCGGGGGCATTGAAAATTGGAGAAGCCGGTGAATTTGATTATTCAGGATCGCAAGCATTAAAAGCGCTGAAAGAAGAAGGTGTTGAAACCGTTCTGATCAATCCGAATATTGCCACCATCCAAACATCAGAAGACATTGCCGATAAAATTTATTTCCTGCCGGTTACCCCGTTTTTTGTGGAAGAGGTCATCAAAAAGGAAAAACCGGAGGGAATTCTACTGGCTTTTGGAGGACAAACCGCATTAAATTGTGGAGTTTCTTTATTTGAATCAGGAGTTCTCGAAAAGTACAACATCAAAGTGGTGGGTACACCGGTTCAATCAATCATCGACACAGAAGATCGCCACATATTTGCGAATATGTTGAAGGAGATCGATGTATTAACACCCAAAAGTATTGCGGCAAAAAACATGGAACAGGCGCGTGCTGCCGCCAAAGAGGTTGGATTTCCAATCATTATCAGAGCTGCTTATACTCTTGGTGGTTTGGGTAGCGGTTTCTGCGAAAACGAAAATGAGCTGGATATTCTTGCATCAAAAGCGTTTTCTTATTCACCCCAGATTTTAATTGAAGAATCGATAAAAGGCTGGAAAGAAGTAGAATACGAAGTGGTTCGCGACAAATACGACAATTGCATCACCGTGTGTAACATGGAAAATTTCGATCCGCTCGGAATCCATACCGGAGAAAGTATTGTTGTTGCACCCTCGCAAACATTATCGAATACAGAATACCATAAACTACGTGCGATTTCGATCAAAATTATTCGTCGGGTGGGTGTAATTGGAGAATGCAACGTACAGTTTGCACTCGATCCACATTCCGAAGACTATCGTGTAATTGAGGTGAATGCGCGTTTATCGCGATCGTCGGCATTGGCATCGAAAGCCACCGGTTATCCGCTTGCATTTGTTGCGGCAAAGCTGGGTTTAGGCTACGGACTTCATCAACTGAAGAATTCGGTTACAAAAGTTACAACGGCAGCATTCGAACCTGCACTCGATTATTGTGTGGTAAAAATTCCTCGCTGGGATTTGTCCAAGTTTGTGGGCGTTTCGAAAAGTCTTGGAAGCTCGATGAAAAGTGTTGGAGAAATTATGGCAATTGGTCGTAATTTCGAAGAAGCCATTCAAAAAGGAATTCGGATGGTTGGTTTGGGTATGCATGGTTTTGTGGCCAATAAAGAAGAAATCAACATCGAAGCAATTGAAGAAGAATTGGGTAATCCGACCGATCGCAGGATTTTTGCCATAGCCGAAGCTTTTAACAAAGGTTATTCGATTGACGAGATTCATGATAAAACAAAAATCGACCGCTGGTTCTTACAGAAATTAAATAACATTTTCAAGATAAATACTGAATTGTTGCAGATCGACAAATTGGAGGAGTTGCCAGTTCCGCTGTTAAAAGCAGCGAAACAAGCAGGATTTTCCGATTTTCAAGTTGCTCGTTTAGTTTTAAATAGCAGCAATAAAAACATTAACGAAGACCTTTTAAAAGTACGTACTTACCGAAAAGCAAACGGTATTCTGCCATCGGTAAAACAAATCGATACTTTGGCCGGCGAATACCCGGCACAAACCAATTATCTGTATTTAACCTATAGCGGAATCGAACACGACATTGAATTTTATAACGACGACAAATCGGTTGTGGTATTAGGATCGGGTGCATACAGAATTGGGAGTTCTGTTGAATTCGACTGGTGTAGCGTAAATGCAGTTACTACCATTAAAAAGGAAAATTACCGTTCGATAATGATCAATTATAATCCGGAAACAGTAAGTACCGACTACGACACTTGCGACCGGCTTTATTTCGATGAGTTGACATTTGAACGTGTAATGGATATTGTCGATCTGGAAAATCCTCACGGCGTAATTGTTTCTGTGGGTGGTCAGATTCCGAATAACCTGGCAATGAAACTTCACGGACAAAATGTTCCGATTCTGGGTA
>JBNKOT010000042.1:0-5522 GCA_050294855.1 Draconibacterium sp.
AGATTCGTGCCGGAACTGGTGGCGACGAGGCCAGTATTTTTGCCGGCGACCTCTTCAGAATGTACAGCAAATTTTGCGAGAAAAAAGGTTGGCGACTCGAAGTAACTCATATCAGTGAAGGAACTTCGGGCGGATACAAAGAAATTGTTGCCAACATTACCGGCGAAAATGTTTATGGCGTAATGAAATACGAATCGGGTGTTCATCGGGTACAGCGTGTTCCGCAAACCGAAACACAAGGCCGCGTGCATACTTCGGCGGCAACCGTTGCTGTTTTGCCCGAAGCCGAAGAATTCGACATCGATGTAAAAGAAAGCGACATCAGAAAAGATACGTATTGCTCGTCGGGTCCCGGTGGACAGTCGGTGAATACAACGTATTCTGCCATCCGCTTAACGCACAATCCTACCGGAATTGTTGTGACTTGTCAGGATCAGAAATCGCAATTGAAAAACCTTGCAAAAGCAATGATCGAATTGCGCTCTAGAATTTATGCACTGGAACACCAAAAATATTTGGATGAAATTTCGTCGAAACGAAAAACATTGGTTTCTACCGGCGACCGTTCTGCAAAAATCAGAACCTACAACTGGCCGCAAGGACGGGTAACCGACCACCGGATTAATTTAACGATGTACAATCTTCAGGCAATTATTAACGGCGACATCGACGAAGTAATTGAAAAACTGATGATCGAGGAAAATGCTGAAAAATTAAAAGAAGCAGAAATTTAAATCAATAATTTACTTAAATCATTCAGGATGAACTTCTGACTCCGGTCTTCGGTTTTCCTACTTTTTCAGACACCATGAATCAACAAGAACTTTTCGAACAGATACAAAAAAAACGCAGCTTTTTATGCGTTGGATTAGACAGCGATATTCAGAAAATACCGCGTCATTTAATGGATACTTCCGACCCGATTTTTTCTTTCAACAAAGAAATTATTGATGCCACAGCCGAATTTACGGTTGCGTATAAACCCAACCTTGCTTTTTACGAAAGTCTGGGTTCGCAAGGCTGGATAAGTCTTGAAAAAACGGTGATGTACCTGAAATCAAATCATCCCGAAATTTTTATCATTGCCGATGCAAAACGTGGCGACATTGGAAATACATCGAATTTATACGCGCGTGCCTTCTTCGAAAAACTCGATTTCGACGCTGTTACCGTTGCACCTTACATGGGCGAAGATTCAGTAAAACCATTTATGACTTACCTCGATAAATGGGTAATTCTTTTGGCTTTAACATCGAATAAAGGGGCCTACGATTTTCAGTTTTTAAAAGATGATAAAAGTGGCGATCAACTTTTTGAATCCGTTTTAAAAACATCTCAAAACTGGGGAACTGATGAAAACATGATGTATGTTGTTGGTGCTACAAAAGCAGAAAAATTAAAGGAAATCCGCGAGATTGTTCCCAATCACTTTCTGCTTGTTCCCGGTGTAGGAGCCCAGGGAGGAAGTTTGCAGGAGGTTGCAAAAAACGGAATGAACGATAAATGTGGATTATTGGTCAATTCATCTCGCGGAATAATTTACGCTTCGGTTGATGTCGATTTTGCAAAAGAAGTAAAAGTTGCTGCAAAAACAGTTCAACAAGAAATGGAAGAACTGTTAAAAGACAGAAACTTACTTTAATCCTGACTTTTATATATGGAAAGGAGACTGTTCATCGTAATTTGAATCGTCTCCTTTTTTTGATCTTTGTACAATAAAAATAAAGCAAGATGAAAAATATTGTGATTCCACAAAAAATGAAGGCTGTAATTATTACAGAAGCCGGTGGAAAACCAGAGATTGCAAGCATTCCTGTTCCAAAACCGGGACCGGGAGAAGTACTGGTAAAAATGTTTGCTTCGCCAATTAATCCTTCCGATCTGGCTTTTCTTGCCGGAGGCTACGGTATTAAAAAGAAATATCCTGTTGTTCCGGGTTTCGAAGGAAGTGGAACTGTAGTTGCTGCCGGAAAAGGATTTCTTCCAAAATTGTGGATGAGTAAAAAAGTTGCCTGCGCCGCATCGCCCATTTACGAT
The DNA here is from genome assembly GCA_050294855.1 of Draconibacterium sp. Taxonomy (GTDB): domain Bacteria; phylum Bacteroidota; class Bacteroidia; order Bacteroidales; family Prolixibacteraceae; genus Draconibacterium. Next base: position 2,038 of record JBNKOT010000042.1, read on the forward strand.
GGTTGCTGGGCCGAATACATGGTAACAAAAGCAGGTTCTTGCGTTCCTCTTTCAAAAAATATTTCCCTGGAGCAGGGATCGATGATGTTTGTAAATCCGATGACAGCACTGGCATTTTTCGATATCTATAAAAACTTACCAAATCCGTCAAAAAAACAACGGGCAATTATAAATACTGCTGCTTCAAGTGCACTTGGGAAAATGATTATTAAACTTGGAGAATCGAATCATGTTCCGATAATTTCGGTGGTGAGAAGACAAGAACAAGTGGAACAATTAAAAGCCGAAGGTGCAAAATACGTGGTAAACAGTGGCGAGCCGGATTTTGATAAAAACTTAAAAAATTTGGCTCACGAGTTGAATGCTACAGTAATTTTCGATGCGGTTGGCGGAACAATGGTTCAGCATTTATTAGATGCTGTGCCGCCAGGAAGCAATTTATTTATTTATGGAAGATTGTCTGCCGACGCCTGCGAAATTAGTCCCGGAGATATGATTTTTACCGGAAATAGAATTCAGGGTTTTTGGTTGTCAGAACAACTAAAAAACAAAAGCACTTTTCAAAACATAAAAACCACCCGGAAAATCCAATCCTTAATTGGAAAAGAATTGGGCACAACAATCCAGAAAAAACTACCGATCGAAAAAATTAATGAGGCCTTGGATCTTTATCAGAATAATATGAGCAAAGGAAAAGTCCTTTTGCAGTTTTAATTTTCTACCGGAATCATTTTTCGATTAAAAAGAATCGTCTAACTTGTGACCAATAATCTGAAAACAAATTTCGGAACAAAACACTTACTTTTTTAATGAATAAGAATCAACACATTCATAATCTTTTAACTTGTTTTCCACAATTAAATTCAGTTGAAGACGCCATTTATTTATCGTTAAATGCAATAACAGAAACCTACAAAAACGGAGGGAAACTGCTCCTTTGTGGAAATGGTGGGAGTGCTGCAGATGCCGATCACATGGCTGGGGAATTAATGAAGGGCTTCGAAAAAAATCGTCCGTTAAATAAAGGGATCAAAGAAAATTTATCAAAAATATCGGCAGAGCGGGGAAAATTGCTTGCTGAAAAATTACAGATTGGATTACCTGCTATTTCGCTCACATCGCATACGGCACTGGTTTTAGCCATTGCAAACGACATCGATTACGATTCTATTTTTGCTCAACAAGTAATTGGGTATGGAAATCGGGGCGACGTTTTGATTGGATTTAGTTGCTCGGGCAACTCTCAAAATGTGATTGACGCCATGATTACCGCCAAAGCAAAAGGATTAAAAACAATTGCTTTTACCGGAAAAACCGGTGGAAACTTAAAAGCATTTTCCGACATTCTAATCAATGTTCCGGAAACAAATATTTCGCGTGCACAAGAATTACACGTTCCTATTTATCATACACTTTGCCGAATAATTGAAGAACATTTTTTTGAGGAATAAAAGGATGGCATCTTATTAGTGATATCTTAAATTCCCTTTAATTTTTCCAGTACCATTTCTCTGCGTTGGCGCGAAATACTAACCGAAGCACCGTCTTTCATTTTTATGTAACCACCATCGGTTTTTACATACGATTTTACTTCGTTTAAATTAATGAGGTGCGATTGATGCACCCGCAGGAAATTGTGATCGGTGAGTAGTTCATCGAATTCTTTTAGTGTTTTTGATGTCAGAATATTTTCGCCGGTTTTTAAATGAATGTGTGTATAATTTCCTTCTCCTTCGCAACGTACAATCGATGAGATTTCAATGAATTCTATTTTATCGGAAAGCGGGAGTGCAATTTTTGGATTGGTGGTTTGTTCTTGCCGATTAGCAAGTAAAGTTTTCATTCTGAGATTTTCGCTTTTTTCTACCAGGCGACTTTCTACTTTTTCAACCGCCTGCGAAAGTTCCAAAATATCGATTGGTTTTAACAAATAATCGAGTGCACAAAATTTTACAGCTTTAATTCCGTAATGGTCGAAAGCGGTTACAAAAATGACTTCGAAATTTATTGACTCGATACTTGCCAACAATGAAAATCCATTTCCTCCCGGCATTTCAATATCCAGAAAAACCAGATCCGGCTGATTTTCAATTATTGCTTTTCTTCCTTCGACTGCCGAAGCACACAACGCAACAACTTCGACTTTTGGACAATATTCTGAAAGGATTTTTGCCAGATTTTCCCGGTTGTTTTTTTCGTCTTCAATTATTATAGCGCGTATTTTCATAAAAAAAAGATTCAAGATTCAAGACAAGAAGGTTATATTGTTATCCAACCGGTATTAAAAGTGTAATTTTTGTGCCGGATGTTTTTTCGATGTCCATTTTGTTTTCAACTGTTAAACTAAGTTTTGTCTGCAATTGTGAATTTAGCAAATTCAATCGTTTTTCGGCTAATATCATTGCTACTCCATTTCCGTTTCCGGCGCTGGCAGTGTTTATTCCAACTCCATCGTCGATGATTTCGCAAACAAGTACTTTCTCTTTTTTTGAAAAATGAACTTCAGTATTTCCTTTTCCTTTTGGTGTGATTCCATGAATAACGGCATTCTCCACAAAAGGCTGAACCAACATCCCAGGAATTTCTTCTGTTTCCGGGTCGATGTTTTCGCTTGTCGAGATTTCAAACTGAAAATCGACACGTAGCTGTTCCAGTTCCAAATAGTTTTTTAGCAGTTCTAATTCGTCGGCTAAACTCACTAATTTTTTGTTTGAATTTGCTAAAACCATTCGCATTAAACGGGCAAAACTCGACAAATACAAATTTGCATTTTTTGTGTTGTTTTGGTTAATCAGGTTTTGAATGGACCCCATCGCATTAAAAATGAAGTGCGGGTTCATTTGTGAGCGGATGGCTTTTAATTCCAGCTCCGATAATTTCCTGCGAGCTGCCTCTTTGTTTGAAATTTGTTTTGTGCGAATGCGAACTACTATCCACGATAAAAGCCCAAATACAAAAAGACTTGCCAGTATAACCAACAAAAGCCGGCTATTGCCGGCTTGAGATGTGGGTTGGTTTTGAGACTCGAAATAATCATCCAGAACTTTTGGAAAATCGTGCCCCGAATATTTCCATATTCGTTTCAGGTTGTTATTGATTATCTTCAAATTTTTATCTAATAAAAGAATTCGTCTATTTCCATTCGGAACTTTACATTTTTCGAGCAAAGTAATATCGTCTTTGGGTAAATAAATGTGTGTAAAGTTTATCGTGTCATTACTTGGTGTTTCAACCATTTTCCCTTTTGCAAAATCGGCTCTAATGACAACATAGTTTATTTTATCGATTCGGCTATCTTTTTTGATTATTTGCGTTAATTCTTCCAGCTCTTCTTTGTGCTGTGGACTTTGCATGTTAAAAGATTTCTGCAAATCAACAATACAAAGTTCTCCTTTTGGAATATTTTGAATTAAACCGTCAATATCTTTCATTTCAGGAAAAGGAAAAGTTTTTCCGGGTTTAATCAACTCCATTTCGTTAACAAG
>JBNKOT010000043.1:0-4706 GCA_050294855.1 Draconibacterium sp.
TAAATTTTAATCATTCTTGTTTGTGAATTTAGAATGAAGAAAATTCATGTTCGTTTCATGATTTAAAATTTAAAATTGTAGGTAACTGATGGCACCATTTGAAACAGTGCCAGACGCACGGCTTCGGTTTGGCCTGGATTATTTTCATTTTCCTGAAAAGTGATTGAAAAAGCATTGCGTCTTCCGTAGGCGTTGTAAACCGAGAAATTCCAACTCGATTCAAAACGTTTTTTCTTTTTCGGAGTATAAGTAGCTCCAATATCCAGCCGGTGATAGTCGGGCATTCGGTACTCATTTCGTTCGGTGTAAACCGGAACCGTGAATCCGTCAACAGAATATTTTCCACTTGGAAATGTTACTGCATTCCCGGTGTTAAATACCCAGTTGGCCGACAGATTCCATTTTTCATTTAACTGGTACATTCCTACAATCGAAATGTCGTGTGTGCGGTCTTGTTTAGCCGGAAACCATCTTCCATTCTCTATTTCGTCCATCGATTTTTCGGTACGAGAAAGTGTATAGCCAATCCAACCGGTTAGTTTACCGGTTCGTTTCTTGATGTATAATTCCAGACCATAAGCTCTGCCTTTTCCAAAAACCAATTGCGACTCAACATCTTTGTTCAGCAAAATTTCTGCACCATTCTGATAATCAATCTGATTAAAAAGGTCTTTGTAATATACTTCCGCAGATGTTTCGAACATATTGTTCTTAAAGTTTCGAAAAAATCCGGCAGCGAGTTGGTCAGCAATTTGTGGCTTTACATTTTTACTGCTCGGAATCCAAACATCGGTTGGTAACGACGCAGAAGAATTTGAAAGCAAATGAACGTATTGAGCATTTCGTGCATACGAGAATTTAATCGAACTATTTCTATTCAAAATGATATTAAAAGTAGCTCTTGGCTCGATGTTCTTGTATTTTGTTATAATTTCTCCATCTGAAAAAACTTCGGTATTTGTCCTTTCGTCGTTATCGTTATAGGTATATACAGTGTCGGGGCCAACGGCCATAAAACCTGAGTAACGTAGTCCATAAGTAACTTTCATTCTTTCCGAGATATTCCATTCGTGCGACAGGTACAATGAACCTTCGTATGCTCGTTTTTCATTCATGAAAATCGAATTGAATAAATCATCATTATCGGCATTTATTTCGCCGGGTTGGTAGGAGTGAGAAATGGCGTTAAATCCAAATTTCAGTGTATTATTTGAGTTGATGTAGTACTGGAAATCTTCTTTCCAGTTAATATCGCGGATACCGGAATTTATATATATCATATTATCCGAAAAATTATATCCAAAACCGTAATCGTAGTCGCTGTAAATTAATGAGCTGTTCAGAAACAAGCGGTTGTTAAATATGTGATTCCAACGAAACGTAGCGGTTTTATTGCCCCATTTTAGTGCAAAAAGTTCATCCATATTAAAAACATCTCGTCCTAAATACCCCGACAAATACACCCTGTTATTGTCATTTATTTTGTAATTGGCTTTTGCATTTAAATCATAGAAATAAAGGTCGGTATGTTTTTGTGCATTGTCTTTCGAAAAGATCATGAACATATCGGCATAACTGCGTCTGCCGGAAATTATAAAGGAACCTTTGTCTTTTACAATGGGAGATTCAATTGTCAAGCGTGAGGATAGTAAACCCAGTCCGCCCGAAGTAGTAAATCTTTTTGCATTACCTTCATTCATTTGAATATCGAGAATTGACGAAAGGCGTCCTCCATAAACCGCTGGTGGATTTCCCTTATACAATTTCATATCTTTAATCGCATCGGAGTTAAAAACCGAAAAAAAACCCATTAAATGAGCGGCACTATAAATAGGAGCTTCGTCGAGGATGATAAGATTTTGGTCGATTCCACCACCTCTCACATAGAATCCACTTGTTCCTTCAATACCTGAACTAACACCTGGCAAGAGTTGAATTGTTTTTAGAATATCCTGCTCTCCCAGAATCACCGGAATCATTTTTGTTTCTCTGGGAGAAAGCTTAACTACACCCATTTCTGATTTTTGGATGTTTTTGTCTTCGGCTTCACTCTTGATTACTATTTCTTCCATTTTGGTGGAAGCGGGTTGTAATTCAATGTTTTTTGTTTTATCCGATATAAGTTCGGTAGATATCGAAACATTCTCATATCCGATATATGAATACCGGAATGTGTAATTCCCCTTTGGTAGCGACAAGGAATAAAATCCATATGCATTGGTTGCTGTTCCTGTTTTTAATTCCTCAACATAAATGGTTGAGCCAATCAGACCTTCTCCCGTTTCTGCACTTCTCACATAACCACTTATGGCTATGTTTTCATCAGCAAAAACAGATGCAATTGAAGTGAATAGTAGCATCAAAAGTAGTGCTATTCTGCTTGTTGTTTTTGTTTTCATGTTTTCTGTTTTAATTGTTTTTGTTTTCAATAACTCCGAGGTATGTATATCCGAATCCTCTGCCCGACTTTAATCCGTTTCTCAAAATTCTATCGAGTGAGCTGTGCCCAAAAAGAATGGTTCTGGTAAATGCTAATTCGTTAACTTAGGCAGATACCCGCCCGTATCAATAATGACTGCAAAAAAATTGTAGTGAAAAAAGTTATAAACTGCAGCTCCGGTTTTATTTCCGAGAAAATAGGCAAGCATGCTAATTTCGGGTGCAAATAAAAAAAGCACAAATACCCACCATTCGAAACCCAATAAATAACTTAAGTAAAAGGAACTGAGAACCAACATGCTTGTCCCTTCCAGTCTGATTAAAAAGTTCATCTTAATACTATTCCGTTTTCGATCCACAATCCTGATTTCAAACTACTTACAAGCAAATTTAGAATCAGAAATAATACGAAGCGCCGTTTTTAAGGAAGTCGCACGTCCGGATTACGAAAGTCGAACGGGTTTGTTTTCTAATTCATTTGAGCGTTCTTCCAATTCCGGGACTATTCCATTTCTGCGATATAGAACCTGATTTTTACCACCCCGAAATACCAGCCAAAAAGCAAAACCAACTTCACCAAAAGCCATTGGTAAACTAAGAATCATTTCAGCAGTTTTTATTTGACTTTCGTAACCAGGAAGGATTTGATGAAGGCTATTTATAAGGATGTAGCATATGGCAGCAAACACCAATGATATTCCCCAAATACGATTAATGGATTTCGATTTTAATGCCAGAACTCCCAGAAATAAAAGATGAAACCCGAATAGTATTAAGGCAACTGACCATGTGTTTTCAAATGAATTCAGATGAGACAATATGCTTTGATTCATCAGTTCGGAGGATGACCCCGAATTACCATCTATAATCTTCAGTATGGGGAAAAAATTAAATATTGCCATTCCGAAAATCCCAACAAATACGATTCTAAAGCCAGCAGTTATTGCGGAAAGTTTACGGTTTTCGTTTTTAAAAAACTGATATAAACTCCAGGCTACAATTATATCGAGGACGAGTATGAGCTGCCAGCCCAAAATCTCAGATATTAGTAAAGAATTGTATGTTTTCAAACTGGTAATCGTAGTATCTGTAATTCCGGGTACTACAAGAGTACTGTGTAAATATCCGTAAGTTAGTACTGCCACAACAGTCATTATTATTAGTGCCAGGCCTGCTATTAATGCAAGCATTCTTTGTGTTTTCATGGTAAATATTTTTAAGATTGAACAACTATTACAACATTCCCTTTTTTATGACCCGAATCGATATAAGTATGCGCTTCGGCAACTTTTTCGAGTGGGTACTGCCGGTCGATAACTGTTTTTAAACGACCTTCTTTAACGATTTCAACCAGTGTGACAAGCAAAGCTCTTAACTCGTTTTCTTTTAGCATTCCGGTTGCACTGAATTTTGCTTTTTTGGTTCCGAATAATGAAGTAGATATCATTTGCAGAAGTAAAGAAAATTTTAGAACCGGAGATAAATAAGCACCTGATTCAGCTAAAATATTTTTGCATTTCCGGTAAGAACTTTTTCCGATGGTATCGTAAACAAAATCGTAGGTTCTTTCGGTTTTTGTAAAATCTTTTTTGGTGTAATCGATAACAAAATCAGCACCCAACGATTTTACTAGTCCAACATTCCGGGAACTGCATACTGCAGTTACTTCGGCTCCAAAATATTTTGCAAGTTGAACTGCCGAAGTTCCCAGGCTACCCGAAGCTCCGTTAATCAGTACTTTTTGTCCTGATTTTATTTGGGCAATTTCTTTCAGGAAATTCATTGAAGTAAGGTGCCCATCACAAAACGTGGTAGCTTCAGCAAAATTCAAACTTTCGGGCATTGTTAGAATAACCCCGTTTTCGGGAATGATTAAAAATTCGGCATTGGTGCTAAAACCAAAAGTGGTTTCGCCAAAAACCCTGTCGCCCTTTTTAAATGTTTTTACATTTTCTCCTACAGCTTCTACCACTCCGGCAAAACCAGTTCCGGGAATGCTGTGTTTTGGTTTGAACAAACCAAGCATTAAACGCCCGAAATAAGGTTTTCCGGTTCGAATCATTGCATCGGCTGTTGAAGCAGAACTTGCCATTACTTTTACCAGAACCTCATTTTCTTTTGGCTGTGGTTTATCCACTTGCTTTAATTTTAAAACTTCAGGAGAACCGTACGCTGTTGCTACAATTGCTTTCATCTTTTTTGCTTTCGTTTTCATCTGTTTAAAATTTTTTGATTTCTGAATGTTCAAAAAATTTGAAGACATTCAG
>JBNKOT010000044.1:0-2311 GCA_050294855.1 Draconibacterium sp.
CGTCGGCCACACCGGCATCGGAAAAACCAGTTATCACTTGGTCTAAATAATACAGTTTCGACCCCTTCGATTCAAATAATTCATATCCAAGTCCCAGGTCTACTCGTGCTCCTATCCAGACAACATCAACGGTTCCGGTTATTTCGGTTATGTAATTGCTTTTATTTCGAATCCACGAGAATGTTGTTTTTACAATTAAATCGTTAAAATCGTAATCTCCCTCGAAAGGCCATAAATCTTCGAAAATTGTATAAACGGTAGAAGAAGTTAACCTGGCTTGTGTACTTTTAAGGTTCGGATTAAAAGCCACATTATTAACAGAAATTGCACGACTGGCATCGTTTGGATAAGCATCAAACTGATCAAATATTCCGTCTGAATCGGTGTCGATTCGTTCAAAAGCAATAGCCTCCGGAGTGGAAATTTCAAAATCAATTTTATCCACATCGACCGGAATTTCTTGCGACAGATTTAAAGCTACTGCTGTTATTCTCAGCTTTGTAGCGGCTGTTGGGATTGTTACATTAAAAATTACATTTCCATCCAAAATGATTAGCACATCTAATAATTCATCGTCCTCGTTGTAAAGTTCAATGGTCGTTCCATCCAACATATCGCTTCGATTATCATTCAGCACAATGTCAATCTCAAGTTCGTAGCGTTGTATCGCCGACCAGGTAAAGTCGTCCGGAACATGCACATTAAAAATAATATCGTCTTCTATTACTTCGCGCAGAATATCTTCATCGATATTTTGTATACATCCTGCACTGATTAGCGTGACAAGGATAATAACTAATTTTTTCATTTTTTATTCCTTTAGCGACCAATTCAAAAATAAGTTTTTAAATGATTACTATTTGATAAATGATTAATTATGAGCAGAATGATATGCGTTTTTCAGCGATTTAACCGTGTGCGGGTCAGCAATCAACTGATTATTTTAAGATCAAAAATTTTTCATGCACAGCGTTTTTATCGATTTACGGTCAATTTTCTTTAGTTTTATATTTAAATAAATATGCAAAACAGCAATCAGATATCCACTCTAATAAAAACAAAAGCAAAGGCTTTGGGATTTTTTGATTTGGCGATTCTTCCGGCCGGATTTCTTGTCGATGAAAAGGAACACTTTATAAAGTGGTTGGAGAACGATTTTCATGGCGAATTGGGATACATGGTTCGCAACATCGACAAACGACTCGATCCGCGCCTGTTGTACGAAAATGCCAAAACAATAATTGTGGTGCTGCAAAACTATTTTCCAAAAGAAACACAAAAAGATCCAGCGGCTCCGGTGCTCTCGAAATACGCCTACGGAACCGATTATCATTTTGTGATGAAAGACAAATTAAAAGAACTGTTACGTTTTATTCAAAATGAAGTTCAGCCGTGTAACGGTCGTCCATTTGTCGATTCAGCACCGGTTTTGGAGCGTGCATGGGCACAAAAAGCAGGATTGGGCTGGATTGGTAAAAACAGCAATTTAATTTCGGCTGAACAAGGAAGTTTCTTTTTTATCGGTGAGTTAATTTTGGACGTAGAATTGCCTTTCGACGATCCGAAAATAGTTCGCGATCATTGTGGAAATTGTACAAAATGTATCGATGCCTGTCCAACAAAAGCAATCGTGTCAAATCGGGTTGTAGATGCCCGCCGGTGTATTTCGTATCAAACCATCGAAATTAAAGGTGAACTCGATGAAGCCTTAAAAGGACAATTCGAGAACCGGGTTTTTGGCTGCGACATTTGTCAGGATGTTTGTCCGTGGAATTTAAAATCGGAGCCACACAACGAAGCCGGTTTCGAACCCAAAGAAAAACTCCTTCAACTCAAAAAAAACGATTGGGAATCGATGGAAAAACCCTTGTTTAATGTATTATTTAAAAATTCGGCGGTAAAACGTACCGGTTTTAAAGGACTACAACGAAACCTTGAATTTTTAAGGAAAACCTGAATTTTTCTTTTTCTTCTGCAGGTGAAAAAATAAAAATGACAAAAAAGTACACTTATAAAACCATATTAATCCACGGCTACAACAAAGGTGTTTATGCCGAATTTCCGTTCGACAGTTTCACTGAATTTGGCTCGCGGAAACCGGTTCGGGTAAAAGTTGAGTTTGATGGCTTACCCTATTCGATGAGTTTGTTGCCCAACGGAAAAGGTGGACACTGGTTGCACGTAAAAAAAGAGATTCGAACGGCAATTGGGAAAGAGGAAGGCGATACCATTTCTGTTTCGCTCGAAAAAGATGATTCGCCTAAAATTGTAAAAATACCAGATTACTTGCAATGGCTTTTAGATGAGGATG
>JBNKOT010000045.1:0-7695 GCA_050294855.1 Draconibacterium sp.
AAAACGGAAAATGGTTTATCTGGAACGAATACGGAAATTTGCTGTACGAGTTGCAATACAAGAACGGACAAAAAACCGGAACCTGGAAAAACTACAACGAAAACGGCGAGTTACTAAAAGTACGAAAATATTAAATCATAAAAATTTGTTTTGAAATCAATACTACATGTCTTTTTAATAAAAGTGTAACATTTCTGCAATCGCCATTTAACAGTAGCAGACTAAATTTGTAGTATAAAATTCTAAAAACAAAAGATGCAAATCATGAAAAATATTTTAATCGCAACAGTTCTGTTTGTACTTGCAGTTTCTGTAAATGCAACAGAAAAAGACGGCAAGTCTAACGACACAGAAAGTACAGCCACTACAATTTTAAGCGGTACAATTGCCGACGAATTTTCAGGCGAATCTTTAGCTGGAGTTGAAGTTAAAATCGAAGGAACTGAGCTAAAAACATACACCGATTTCGACGGTAACTTTACTTTTAAAAATGTAAAATCGGGAGATTATAAATTAACTACCAATTACATTTCGTACAAAAAAAACAGCCAGTCTTTCAAAGTATCACCAACAACAAACGAGGTAAAAATAAAGCTGCAAACATCCAATTAGTGATGGTAAATTTGTAGCCTTCTACTTAAAATTTAATCCACCTCTGAGAGCAGGGGTGGATTTGTCTTGTTCGATATTTGCCCAGATTACAATCTTTAACTGCTTCGTTAACAAAATTCTTTCGCAGATAATGTTCAAACAAATTCTAAGTGCTATTTTTATGGTATTATAATTTTGATCAACTGCCGTGAGAATGAAAATTACTCCAATTCTACTTTTAGCACTTCTGTTTTCTTTTTTTTCCTGCAAAAGAAACAATATCGATATTCCTTTACCCGAGCATCCGAGACCCAATTTCGAGCGCGAAATATGGCAGAATTTAAACGGCTACTGGCAGTTTAAACCCGACACGGCAAATGTTGGTCTAACAGAAAACTGGCAAAACGATGTCGAATTTTTCGAACAAAAAATAGTGGTTCCTTTTTCGTGGGCAAGTCCGGCGAGCGAAGTAAAACTACCCAAAGTAAATGTGGGCTGGTACTACCTGGTTTTTGAAGTTGAAAATCCCAAAAACTGGGAAAACAAAAAAGTATTTTTGAACTTTTGTGCCAGCGATTTTTTTACCAGCGTTTGGATAAACGGGCAGAAAGTCGGCGATCATTCGGGCGGTTACACACCTTTCGATTTTAATATCTCGGAATATTTGAAAGAGGACGAGAATAAATTGGTGGTGCGTGTCGAAGATGAAGAATTACAAAACCGGCCGTCAGGAAAACAATATTATGGAAATGCAAAAGGAATTTGGCAAACGGTTTATCTTGAAGCGCGTTCCGAAAATTACATCACTAAAATTCATTTCACACCCGACATAGACAAACAAGAAGTTACGGTAAAAATAAAGTTCTTAAAAGAAACAAACAGCACCCTGAATTTTACTTTGTCGGGCATAAACAACAACATTAATTTCAGCAAAGAAATTGCAGCAAATACAAGCATTGCACGTTTTACCATTCCCATCGAAAACATGAAATTATGGGATTTGCAACATCCTTTTTTGTACGAGGTAAAAGCATCGGTTTCAGGCGAAAACATCGACGACGAACTTTCGACCTATTTTGGAATGCGAAAAATTTCGGCCGTCGAAATTCCGGGAAACGAATTTCAATACGTGGCTTTGAACAACAAGCCCATTTATTTGAAACTTTCGCTCGATCAAAGCTATCATCCCGAAGGTTTTTACACCTTCCCTACCGACCAGTTTATGCAGCAAGAAATTCAGCGCGCCAAAGACCTCGGATTAAATGGTTTGCGCATTCATATCAAAGCCGAAATTCCACGTAAATTATATTGGGCCGATAAATTGGGATTACTCATACAGGAAGATGTTCCCAATTTTTGGGGCGAACCCGATTCTACGGCAAAAGCCAATTGGGAGCAGGTTGCAGAAGCCGAAATTGCCCGCGATTATAATCATCCTTCCATTTTTTCGTGGGTGCTTTTTAACGAAACATGGGGATTGTTTAGCTCCGATTCCACCAGGCGCTCATATACAAAAGCAACACAAGACTGGGTACGCGAAAAATACGAGGAAACCAAATTATACGATCCTACCCGTTTGGTCGAAGACAATTCGCCCTGCAACTGGGACCATGTAGTAACCGACATAAATACCTGGCACGCCTATGCTCCGGCAAGGCACTGGGCTGGTTTTCTCGATGAAATAGTAAATAACACTTATCCAGGATCGTCCTACAATTACATTGGTGGAAACGTTCAGGGAAACCAACCAATGTTTAACTCGGAGTGTGGTGCCGTTTGGGGTTACGACGGAAGTACCGGCGATATCGATATTACCTGGGAATACCACATTATGATGAACGAATTCCGGAAGCGCCCAAAAATCGCAGGGTTTCTTTTTACCGAATTTCACGATGTGATAAATGAATGGAATGGATATTACCGTTTTAATCGTAGCAAAAAAATATTTGGTCTCAACGAACTTTGTAAGGGAATGACGATGGCCGATTTTCATAAAGATTTATACGTAGTTGCCGGCGACAGTTTTTTCCGAACTTTCGATGGTGGAAACACTGTTCGAATTCCTGTTGGAGTGAGCGCGGTAACCAATGATATTCCTGAGCAACTAAAAATTAAATATTCGGTTTATGGCTGGAACGAATTGGCCGACAAGCTTGAAATCAGTTCGGGTGAAATGGCCGCTTCTGCACAGCCTTTCAGTTTTACACCCAACGATTCGGTTGAATTCGATTTACCCAATCAAAACATGGTAATGATTTTGGCAACTGCTCTTGAAGATGGAAACGGAAATGTACTTCAGAGAAATTTTGTGCCCTTTAAAGTAAATGGCGAAAAGTTACCACAAACGCTAACTGTTACGCAATCGCCGGCAAATTATACCTATTCCACCTGGACGATCAAAAGTAAAAAAACTCAAAATGGCAATAAAGTCTGGGGAATGGGTTCCGGCTTTTTTGAATATCAGTTTACTCTTCCAAAAAATTTAAATGCCGATGAAATTGAAAACATTGAATTTCGGGCAGAACTGGCGTCGCGTTTTCCGCAATCGAAATATTTGGAAAAAGGAGATGCTGAGCGAATTGGGATGACCATCGTTTCTGAAAAAGGAACCGACAATGGATACGGTAAAAACAGTTATCCGCAAACCGACGAAAAAAAACAAGGATCATTCGTCAAGATTACCGCCAACGATCAGAAAATTGGTGAGCTTGAATTACCCGACGATCCGGCCGATCATCGTGGAATTCTTTCGTGGATGAACCAAACACCCGGATGGGAATGGGGCGACAGCGACCACAGTAAAAAATGGCTGCTCGACGAAGCGGGTTCTTACGGTTATTTGGTAAAAGCAGAAATCGATAATCTGGCCATAAAGTCGGCAGTAGAAAGCGGAGAAATTATCATTCGTTTATTTGTCGATGAATCGACAAAAAACCGGGGCGGACTTTCTGTTTACGGAAAAAACTCAGGAATGTATCCAATGGATTTAACGCTTATAATCAATAAAAAATAGCATAACTTTTCGCTACGAATGTTTGTCCCTGTAATTTCCGGGGCTTGTTCCGAAGGCTTTTTTAAATACTCTGGAAAACGAATTTACCGAACCAAATCCCGATTTCTCGGCAATGTATTCCATGGTAAATAACTGATTATCGGTATTTGTCAATAATTTTTTGGCTTCTTCAACACGAAAAGTATTTACAAAATCGCTGAAAGTCACATTAAATTCTTCGTTGATCAATTTCGAAATATAAGTACGGTTGGTATTTAATTGTTCCGAAACTGTGGTGATTCGCAAATCAGAATTTTTATAAACTTTTTGGTTTGCAAAAAGATCTGCAATTTGCGTTTTCAGGTCGTAGTTTAAATCGTCATTCGAATCAGAAAAATTAAAAACGAATTGTTCTTCTTCAATATCGTTGATTACCTGAATCTGCTGACTTCCGTTATATCCAATAAAAAAAAAGAAAGCACTAAAAATAAACGACGGGAATAATAAAGAAACCTCGTTCTGCAAAAAATAGCTTCTGCCAATAAGCGCAAATATTACACTGGCAGTGGCTGCAATCAATATAACCACATTAATAATTTTCACCCAACTCAGGGTTTTCCCTTCGGTATTCGAATAATAATCTTCTAACTGATGATTGTGTTTTGCAGTAAAACGAAATACCAGAACCCCAAAATAAGCCACCTGAAACAAAAAGAAAATTCGGCTGGTAAAAAAGGCTATTCCTTTTAAACCAATCAAACTATTGAAAGTTAAATCTTTCAGATTTTTTTCAATCAAAGTTTCTTTTACATACAATATCCGATCTTCGGGCGATAACAAAACGGTTATTACCAATGCAAACAAACTAAACAAAACTGCAGGTAAAAAATAGTCGACTTTATTTTTTGATGTTAAACTTTTCGATGCCAGCGAAATGGTATAATTATAATATAAAGGATATATGGAAAGCATTGAAAAAAGATATAGGGCTTCGAAATACGAATACAAATGGTATTGATTGTTAAAAAAAACAGCATGCGAACAATAAAGTGCAAATGCAAATAACATAAAAACCCCTAATTTAAATTTAGGATCATGTCGGTTTGTCGACTGAAATAATAAAACCAAACACCAAAAGAGAGTGATAAAAATGGGCGATAAAATTGCAATTTCCTTTAACATGTACTGTAATTCAATTTTCCATTTAATTTAAACAATCTAAACCTATAATTTACCATATGAACAAACTTTTTACGATTTCGTTGCGAGAATTCTCTTTTGAATTATCATCTTGTCCACAACAATAAAAAGTTATGCGGATGTACTTCAATACTAAAATACACTTTCAAAATTACATAAACAGAATTTATAAAAGTATTTGGAATACATAAACTTTGGCGGTAATCCGGGTTTTTAATTCCAACCCTAAGTACAAGTTGTCAAGAAAAAAACGACAATGAAAAACAAGAAGAGTGACAGTGTCACTCTTCTTTATTAGCAACTTTTTATTCCTAAAATTATTTCATTTTACAATCGGGAATTAGCGTGATCTCTGTAGCGTCCGGGTGTAATTCCTTCTGATTCTTTAAAAACACGAATAAAAGTGTGCAACGATCCAAAACCCACTTTTTCGGAAATATGATCGAGCGAATAATTTTTCGATGATTGGGCCTCCAATAACTTTTTCGCTTCCAATATTCTGTATTTGTTCACAAATTCGCTAAACGAGCACGAAAAATCTTTGTTAATAATGTTCGAAATATAAGTGCGGTTGGTATTCAGCATTCCCGAAATATGAGTTATTTTTAAATCTACCTGTTTGTAGATTTGTTCATCCTTAAATAAATCGATCAGGGCTTCTTTTATTTTTTGCTGATTAAACTTTTTAACATCAATCTCTTTCGTTTCTTTACTATCGATTTCAAAATCTGCTACCGTATAATTTTGCATATATCCCTGAAACCCGATCGTAAATAAAAGCATGCTAAAAATTGCCGATGGGATCAATAAATGTGTCGCAGAATCAATAAAAATTGTTTTCCCTAAAATATTAAATACAATGCTCATTATCGAGGTAATTACAAATGACCACAAAAGCAATTTTACCCATCTTATGGTTTTACTTTCGAGGTTCGAGTAAAAATTCTCGATGTTAGAATTGTAGCGCACCACCAGACGACTTCCTACATATAAAAAGTAAATCACCTGAATAGAAAAAATAAGTCGGCTGACGTAATAAATTACTTTTTGAAAGGTAAAAAGTAAACCATTAATTTCCCCGTTTTTATGATTAAACAAAACGATTTCGATGTAATCCTGCCTTTGTTGCGTCGACATCAACAGATAAACAAGAATGCTGGCAGTACTCATTATAATTGCAGGTAAAAGCAATCTGAAATTTTTATAATTCAAATCCGATTCAATGGTAAGTAGTTTGATGTACCAGTAATAAAGCGGATAAACCGACAACGAAGCGAAAGTGTACAAGGGATCGAAATACACATAAATATCGTGATGCTGGTTAAAAAAAATGGCGTGCGAAAGATAAAGCAAGAATGCCGCGGTCATAAAAATGCCAAGAAAATGTTTCGCCTTGTTTTCATTCCGGCGACCAAAAAGTAATAAAACTGCCCAAAAAAACGTAATGTACATGGGCGTATATATGATTAAATCATAAAGCATATCGTATTTACTTTACCTGTTTATTCGCTGCAAAATTAGTTTACTTACACAACCATTTTTCTACGAAAGAGAAATGAAATTATCTAAGTTACGATCTGAAGATAACATTATTTTTAAGGATCGACAGCTCTTTTTAAACAAGCCCCAATTCGAAGTTTGATCAAACAGCACCCATAATTCTAACAAATTTTAGCAAAAAAGGATAATAAAAAAGGTTGAATAAATTCAACCCCTTTTTACTATATTTTATTATTTCATTGTTACACTTCAAAAGAATCTACTTCGCGATAGGCTTTAATAAAGGCCAATTCGCCTTCTTTTCCCCGTAAACTTTTCCCGTGCTCGCAACAAAGTGTTCCTTTATATCCCTTTTGATAAATGTGTTTAAATATGTTTTTGTAATTGATCTCACCCGAAGTTGGTTCCTTTCTCCCCGGATT
Organism: Draconibacterium sp.; assembly: GCA_050294855.1. GTDB lineage: Bacteria > Bacteroidota > Bacteroidia > Bacteroidales > Prolixibacteraceae > Draconibacterium. The sequence continues at coordinate 6,706 of JBNKOT010000045.1, forward strand.
ATCGCCAATGTGAAATGCCCCGATATAATCATAACACATATCGATATTTGGAATAATATTTCCTTCGGTAATTTGCTGGTGATACATGTCGTCGACAATCTTACAACTTGGGTGGTTTACGGCAACGCAAATCATTTTTGCCTGTGGCATTTTTGTTAAAAATAATCCCGGGTGATCGGTGTGTGCATTAAGTGGTTCCATCACCAGTTGCAAACCGGTTTTCCCAACCACATCGCAACACATGCGCATATTTTCAATAACGTTTGAGGTTTGATAGCTCCATTCAAGTTTTTCATCGTATCTGCCGGGAACCACCAATGCAGTTTTTATTCCGGTACGTTTTTGGACTTCCAAACCCTCCTGCATTTTTTTCTTCAACATTTCAGTAACTTCATCGTTTCGAAGCACCATCGATCGAACACTAAAATCGGCATACAAAACAAATGGTCCTAATTCCATTCCACGCCGGGCGAGTTCGTTGGCAATTTTTTCCTGCATTTCGGGCGACTTGCCCATTAATCCATTGTCAAAAATGGCCGTAAATCCCTGGTCAGAAATAAATTTGATATTATCGATCGGATCGTTTCCGGCATGTTCGCGGAAAGTGCCCAGACCGGGTGCATAATTCAATTTAAATTTTTCTGAGTTGGATACTTTAGATTCTGATGCCGCAGCATCAAATGCACCTGTTAATCCTGTGAAAGCAATTCCACTGGCAGCTGCAGTTCGAATAAAATTTCTTCTTCTCATGGTTTATTGGTTTATCGTTTATTTCAAAATTCAAGGCTAAAATAACGATTTGCTGTTAAATTTCATTGTAAAAACAAGCTTCTTTAACATTTCAGATAAAGTATATTGCCCTTGTGTTTTGATTCGTAGCAAAGAGTTACTAATTTTAACGGCATTTTATAGATCAACTAAAACGAAAAACAATGAATAGAAAACTTCGAATGGGAATGGTCGGTGGAGGAACCGATGCATTTATTGGTG
>JBNKOT010000046.1:0-2831 GCA_050294855.1 Draconibacterium sp.
TGAACATTACAAAATCTTCAAATCCTGTTTTAAAAGATCAGGTTTTTAATAAAGGATATATTGCCGATTCAGAAGTGATGACGGTAAACGGAACAATTAATAAAACGGCATTGATGCTTTTATTGGTTGTTGCAGCAGCAGTATTTACCTGGAACAAATTTTTCGATGCAATTGCAGTGAATCCCGAAGCCGGAATGTCGGTCGTTATGCCTTGGGTTTTAGTGGGTGGAATTGGCGGATTAATTACGGCATTGGTAACTGTTTTTCGCCCACAAAGTTCGGGTATTTCAGCTCCGATTTATGCCGTTTTCGAAGGATTGCTTTTGGGTGGATTATCGGCTGTTTTTGAATCGATGTACACCGGAATTGTAATGCGTGCCGTTGCATTAACGCTGGCCGTATTTTTTGCCATGTTGTTTTTATACCGTTCGGGAATCATAAAAGTCACTAAAAAATTTATGATGGGTGTTGTTGCTGCAACAGCAGGAATTGCACTGGTTTATTTGGTGAGTTTTATCGGTAGCATGTTTGGGATGAACACCTCGTTTTTATACGGAAACAGTAATTTAAGTATTGGAATAAGTTTGTTTGTTGTCGGAATTGCAGCTTTAAATCTTGTACTCGACTTTTCGTTTATCGACAGAGCATCGGAGGCAGGTTCGCCAAAATACATGGAGTGGTACGGTGCCTTCGGATTAATGGTGACCTTGATCTGGTTGTACCTCGAAATTCTACGATTGTTGGCAAAAGTGGCGAGTAGAGACTAATAAACAATGGATATTTTAGTGATGAGCGGGTAGGGAGATTATCCGCTCATTTATTATATTTGGACTGCCAAATCAACAAATTATGCAATTAATAGAAGTCACCGATAAAAAGACAAAAAGGCTCTTTCATAAAATCCCATCCATAATTTATAAAAACGATTCAAATTATACTCCGCCAATTCAGGGGATGATTGAAGATGTTTTTAATTCGGAGAAAAACAAAACCTTTAAAAACGGAAAGGCGATTCGCTGGATTTTAGTGGATGACAACAAAAAAGTAATCGGTCGAATTGCAGCTTTTATCAATTATAATTTGTCGGCTACTTACGATCAGCCAACTGGTGGTTGCGGTTTTTTTGAATGCATCGACAATCAGGAAGCAGCAAATATTCTTTTTAATGCGGCTGTAGAATGGAACAAGTCAAATGGAATGGAAGCCATGGACGGGCCAATTAACTTTGGTGAGAACTTTGTAAACTGGGGATTGCTTGCTGATGGATTTATGCCGCAAGGTTACGGAATGCCCTACAACCCGGAGTATTACGTAAAATTGTTTCGCACCTTCGGATTCGAGGTTTATTTCGAGCAGTACAGTTTTCATATGGATTATTCGGTGCCGTTTCCAGAACGATTTTGGAAAATTGCAGGATGGATCGCACAAAAGCCGGGGTATAGTTTTAAGCATTTTAAATTTGAGGAAATCGATAGTTTTGTCGACGATTTTTGTACGGTTTACGAAGGTGCATGGTCGTCGCACGAACACTTTAAACCACTCGACCCCGAAGACCTGAGAACGTTTATCAGCGAATCGAAACCCATTCTCGATCCGGAAATGATTTGGTTTGCTTACCATAACGACAAACCAATTGGTGTGTTTGCAATGGTTCCCGATATCAACCAGATTTTAAGGAAACTAAACGGCAAATTAAATTTATGGGGCATTCTTAAATTCCTCTATTATAAAAAGCGAAAGATCATGACCCGCACACGGATTCTTATGATGGGAATCGATGCTAAATACCAGCGTTCTGGGATTGAATCGGCCATTTTCTGGCATCAGGATAAACTGATGAAACACAAGCCGCAATACACCGAAGTCGAACTTTCGTGGGCCGGCGATTTTAATCCCAAAATTATTTCCTTGTATAATTCGGTTGGCGGTAAAAAAGCAAAAACACATTATACCATGCGTTACTTATTCGATCGGAATAAACCGTTTAAACGAGCTCCGATTATCGAATAAAGATTAATTGATTATTAATAAAAAGAAAAAGCATTTTCTTTTTTGGTTTATAAAGAACAATATTTATCTTTGCAGGCCAAATTAAAAAGGATTATTAATTAATACCGAATGGATTACAGCTTTTGAAATGTAACCATTCAACTAAAATTAAATAAAATGAGAGAAGGAATACATCCATCAGAATACAGACTAGTTGCTTTCAGAGACATGTCGAACGGACATACTTTCGTTACAAGATCTACTGTTAATACAAAAGAAACAGAGGTTATCGACGGTGTTGAATATCCATTGTTTAAAATTGAAATTTCTAACACTTCTCACCCATTTTATACTGGTAAAGTTAAATTGGTAGATACTGCAGGACGTGTTGATAAATTCATGAACCGTTACAGCAAACACATGGAAAACAGAAAAAAATAATTTTTTGTTGAAGATATTTAAAGGCTCCGTATTCGGAGCTTTTTTTTTGCCGTAAACTGAAATTTTGTCGGTAATATTTGTTTTGTCGGTGAACATTAAGCAATAATTTGCGCTTTCATTAAATGGCACAGCAATTGCAAAACAAACTGCTTAAACTATAAATAAATCTGGGTACGCCAGATTGTCACAAATTAGATTGTAATGGGGAAATACAGAAATTCAAGATTTCAAAACATATTTGGGTCGGGTGTAATTGATAACGAATCGGAATTTTTACCGATAATTGCCGATGGCGATGACAAGGATTTAAAAAACTTAGAAGTGCCCGATGTGCTTCCAATACTACCTTTGCGGAATACCGTACTTTTCCCGGGTGTGGTTTTGCCAATTACTGTTGGCCG
>JBNKOT010000047.1:0-12385 GCA_050294855.1 Draconibacterium sp.
TTATTATCTATTAAATCCTCTCCCCGAATCCCCACTTGTTCCACATCCTGGGAGCTGTGAATTTTAAATTCTGTCCATGGTTTCCTGCTGATAATATAACTTCCTGTGACGCCGTATTTCCAGGTTTCATCCATGGTGCCATAGCCTACATACCCGCGCAACGTAATTTTCTTATGGAAATATTCATTGGTCTTCATGCCAAGGCGAATGGCATGACCTTCAAAATTGTTGTATGCATACGAATACAGGTATGGTCCCAGCTCCACTTTGCCTCTCTGCCAGTATCCCGTGGTTGCGAGTTTAATGAATTCAACATAGTTTTTTACCGTTGGAATTTCAACCGAACCAAATGTGATGAATAATGCAGCCGAACGTCTTTTAGGCTTGTCGCAGGAATCAATTAGTAATTTGGCAAAAGACATTATTTTTGGTCAATTACGTTTGGTAGTGGCAACCATGGATATTGAAGCAATTAACAGCAATCGTGATTTGTTTCTTGCCGCAGTTTCATCGAACGTAGAAGCTGAATTGAAAAAAATCGGTTTAAAACTGATTAACGTAAACGTAACCGATATCAACGACGAATCGGGCTATATCGATGCCCTTGGTAAAGAAGCAGCAGCAAAGGCAATTAACGATGCCAAAAAAAGTGTGGCCGAAAAAATGCGTGATGGAGAAATTGGTCAGGCTATGGCACATCGCGAGCAGCGTGTTCAGGTAGCAAGTGCCGATGCAACTGCTGTAGAAGGAGAAAACGTGGCAAAAGTTACCATCGCTAATTCGGATGCTGACCGTCGTGAAAAAGAAGCCGAAGCAAATCGAAGAGCAGTTGCGGCAGAAAAAGTAACCGATGCACGTGCGCTGGAAGAAGCTTATGCAGCAGAAAAATTAGCCGAAGAGGTTCGTGCACAAAGAGATAAAGCAACTCAAACAGCTAACATTGTGGTTCCGGCCGAAATCGATAAACAAAAAGTGGAAATCGATGCTGAGGCAATTGCCGAACAAACCCGTAGAATTGCAAAAGGCCAGGCCGATGCAATTTTTATGAAAATGGAAGCTGAAGGAAAAGGGATGTACGAAATACTGAGCAAACAAGCAGAAGGTTTTGATCAATTGGTAAAAGCTGCCGGAAACGACGCACAAAAAGCGGTTCTGATGATGATTGCCGACAAATTGCCGGAACTGGTAGCCACTCAGGTTGAAGCCATCAAAAATATTAAAATCGACAAAGTTACTGTTTGGGAAACCGGAAACGGAAAAGACGGAAAAACATCGACTGCCAATTTTATGCAGGGAATGTTGGGATCTATTCCTCCTTTGGATGATATCTTTAAATCAGCAGGAATGGAATTGCCAAACTATTTAAAAGGGCAGGTAAAAGACGAAGCTGTAAAAACTGAAGAAATAAAAGAGGAAGCTGAAACTTTTGAACAACCCGACGAAGAGAAAACAGAAGAGTAATTTGATCTATCGCTAAAAATGAATAATTCACCGGTTTTCATTCGAGAACCGGTTTTTTAATCTTTTTCTTTCGATGAATTGAAATCAAACTTGTAATTTGCACGCCGAATGTAAACAATTCGATAAACCACATTTTGATGTATACTGTAGCCTGAATCATTTCAAAATTTGTTCAAAAAAAATGAAATAATAACGATGATGAAAGCCACAACAACTAACAATTATTAAAACAGATGGAATTATTTGAAGCACGAAATGTAGATAAGGTTTTTGCCGCAACACAGGCATTAACCGATGTCAGCATTACCGTAAAAGAAAAAAGCATATTTGGTTTGCTTGGACCAAACGGAGCGGGAAAAACTACGCTCATCCGGATCATCAATCAAATTACCGCTCCCGACCGCGGCGAGATATTTTTGGAAGGCAAAAAAATGACACGCGCCGATATTGTAAAAATCGGTTACTTGCCCGAAGAACGCGGACTTTACAAAAAAATGAAAATTGGTGAGCAGGCCATTTACCTGGCACAATTAAAAGGATTAAGCAAACAGCAGGCAACAAAAAACTTAAAAACATGGTTCGAAAAATTTGAAATCATGCCCTGGTGGAATAAAAAGGTCGAAGAACTTTCGAAAGGAATGCAACAGAAAGTCCAGTTTATTACCACCGTTGTTCACGAGCCAAAACTCCTGATTTTTGATGAACCGTTTAGTGGATTCGATCCGATAAATACCAACCTCATAAAAAAAGAAATTTTGCAGCTTCGTAACAACGGTGCAACGGTAATTTTCTCGACACATAACATGGAATCGGTCGAAGAACTTTGCGACAACATTGCGCTCATCAACAAATCGGTAAAAATCGAAGACGGACCAACCGATCAAATTCGCGAACGTTACAAATCGAATATTTATGAAATTAAATACCAGGGCGATTTTGATAAAGTTACCAGAACACTTGGTACCGATTATAAGGTAATTGAGCATTCGGAAACGGAAAAGGCAAATCATTTAAAAGTTCAGTACCTAAACGCCAACTCAAACAACGAATTGCTAAAAACAATTATTCCAGTTTCTGAGATTCTTTCATTCGAAGAAATAATTCCTAGCATGAACGATGTTTTTATTAAAGCTGTTGAAGAATCGAATAAAAAATGATGCAATGAAAAATACACTACTGATATTAAAACAAGAATATTTAAAAAGGGTAAAAAAGAAATCGTTTATCGTTCTTACTTTATTGGTTCCCTTTCTTTTTGCAGGAATGTTTGCACTAATTATTTTCTTGTCGATGGACAATGATAAAAAAGAACGAAAAATTGCTGTATTCGATGAATCATCACTTTTTCTTGGAGAATTTTCCGACGAAGGTTATACCACTTATCATTTTATTCCCAAAGACGAATACCAGGAATTACACGTTAATTTGAAGAACTCCGGGTACTATGCACTGTTGTATATTCCAGGAAATATTTATACCAGCAATTCGGCACAACTAATTTCAGAAAAACAGCTGCCATTCGAAATCACCGAACAATTGCAACGAAAGTTGAGTCGTTTTATCGAAAACACAAAACGACAAAAAGTGATTGAAGAGTCAGGGATTCCGAATCTTGATGAACGTCTGGAAAACACAAAAACCTGGATTACACTGAATACATTAAAAATTTCGGAAAGCGGAGAAGCAACAAAAAGCTCGTCGATGATCGCGTTTATCGCCAGTTATGCCATGGGATTTATCATTTACTTTTTTGTGTTTATGTACGGTGCGATGGTTATGCGCAGTGTAATGGAGGAGAAAAAAAGCCGGATTATAGAGGTAATTATTTCGTCGGTGAAACCCAGCGAATTAATGGCCGGAAAAATTATTGGAACGGCTTTGGTCGGACTTACTCAAGTGGCGATCTGGATTGCTTTAGGGGTGATCAGCTTGATTGTAGTTCAAGGTGTTTTTACTCCCGAAACGGCGCAACAAATGGGCCAAAACTTAATGGAAACGCAAGCACAAATGAATCCGGCAATGGCACAGGCAGCCGATCAGAATAAAGTTATGGAAGTTATGGAAATGGTGAGTAATTTAAATTTGCCATTGATTCTTTTTTGTTTTGTATTTTATTTTTTAGCCGGATTTCTTTTGTACAGCTCGCTTTTAGGTGCTGTTGGTGCAGCAGTCGATAACGACGAAGATTCGCAGCAAATGGTTTTCCCGGTAACATTCCCATTAATTCTATCAATTATGCTTTTGTTTCCAATTGCTAAAAACCCGGAAGGTCCGGTGGCTTTCTGGGGATCGATTATTCCGTTTACTTCGCCGGTGGCAATGCTGGCTCGTGTTCCGTATGGAATTCCAACCTGGGAACTTCTGTTATCGATGTTTTTATTGGTGATAACAACCGTCGGAGCAATTTTAGCCGCTGCAAAAATCTACCGAATTGGTCTGTTGATGTACGGAAAAAAAGTAAACCTCAAAGAATTAATAAAATGGTTGCGGTATAAAAACTAAAAAAAGTAAACAGATGGATGGCATCCCAATCTGCGATAAGCAAAGGGATGCCATCCTTTGGTTTTTTACAGCACAAACTCAACTTCCTTAAACAAATATTCCTGAACGGAACCATCATACATTTCGAGTTGCAATTGTCCGAATTCGCCAATTTCGACAATTCTTGCCTCAAACAAATTTTCGTCTTTTTTATATTTTGCCCATTTATTCATCCTAAAAAGTGTTGAAATATAAGCGGAGTTAATTGCTTCAAAATCGCCGATTTTTAATTTTTCGTACCAGTTTAAAATAGATTGTAGAACTTCAGCGGCTACTATTTCAGCGTCATAGTTCAAACCTGTAATTTGTTTTAACGACAGCGGATTTGGTGCCTCCGAAACAAAGTTTTCCTGATTCAAATTCAAGCCAATTCCCACAATCACCGATTGTAAATTACTACCACTGATGGTGTTCTCGATTAATATACCTGCAATTTTTTTATTCCCAATATAAATATCGTTAGGCCATTTTATTGCTACCTGTTCAACTTTAGTTTTAAGAAAATCGACCAAAGCCAAACTCACTACTTTCGAGATCAAAAATTGTTTTTCGGCAGGCAAAAAATACGGATATAAAATAATACTTGCGAGCATGTTTTTTCCGCTTTCGCTTTCCCAACGATTCCCCTGCTGTCCTTTCCCTGCATTTTGAAATTGTGCCAAAACGACAGTAGCTTCATCCGCTTTGGACAAAAGCAGTTGCTTGGCATAGTTGTTGGTAGAATCAACCTCGTTCAAAACGATGAATTTTTTACTCGCTTTTTTCATTTTTTATCAGGAATTTTAAACTATTTGTCCGATTTTTGGTTTTGTTGATTCACCCTTTTTATAATCAGTAAAAACTTAATGCAACATTTGTGTAAATTGCAAAGTAGTTAAAAATAAGAATAGAGCAAAAAGTTTATCTTTGTAGCGTAATAAAAATATATGAGTAAGAAAGCAAAGAAAACAAATGTAGTGCTTGATGCAGTTCTGGAAGGAATCAAAAGAATTAAAGGGAAAAATATAAAACTTATTGATTTAAATACAATTCATCATACCGAATGTGGTTATTTTATAGTTTGCCATGGAACATCGACAACACAGGTAAATTCAATCGCACATTCAGTTGAAGATACAGTAAAAGAGCTCACGGGCGAAAATCCCTGGCACAGAGACGGATATAAAAATGCACTTTGGATATTAATTGATTACGGAGATATTATGGTTCACGTTTTTCAGGAACAAACGCGCGAATTTTACAATATTGAAGGACTTTGGGCAGATGCCAAAATAATAGACATTGAAGAAGACAACTAGAATAATACCATGACAGATAGCAAAGATAAAAACAAAAAAAACAGTCCAAATAATCCGTTTGGGATGTTTAATCAGAATAAAAAAGGCGACGGCAAAACTCCAAAATTTAATGCCTATTGGATTTATGGAATCATTGCAGTAGTTTTTATTATTGTTCAGTATTATGTTAGCAATACACGCGGCCCGGTTGAAACCAACTGGAGCAAAGTAAAAACCACAATGATTGCAAGTGGCGACATTGAGCGTATTGAAGTGGTCAATAACAAACAAGCCAACATTTACATTAAACAAGATCGGCTAAAGAACTACGAACAGGAATTTAGCAATAATTTTTCGAAACCAAGCGACGCAGGACCACACTTTACTTTTACGATTGGTTCGGTTGAAACTTTTGAAAGAAACCTGCGCGAGGCACAAGATGATGCAACCGAAGAAATTGTAATCGACTATAAAGATGAAAGAAACTGGGGTGCAGAAATTCTCTGGACAATCGGACCATTTGCATTAATAATTTTATTGTGGTGGTGGATTTTCAGACGAATGAGCAAAGGTGGTGCCGGAGGCGGTGCCGGAGGAATTTTTAATGTTGGGAAATCGCAGGCCAAAGTTTTCGATAAAGACCAAAAAGTATCGACCAATTTTAAAGATGTGGCCGGTTTGGCAGAAGCAAAACAGGAAGTTGAAGAAATCGTCGAGTTTTTACGAAGCCCGGCAAAATATACAAAACTGGGAGGTAAAATTCCGAAAGGTGCATTGCTGGTCGGTCCTCCCGGAACCGGTAAAACATTGCTTGCAAAAGCGGTAGCCGGCGAAGCACACGTTCCGTTTTTCTCAATGTCGGGTTCCGACTTTGTTGAAATGTTTGTGGGGGTTGGAGCATCGAGGGTTCGCGACCTTTTTAAACAGGCAAAAGAAAAAGCGCCTTGTATTATTTTTATCGATGAGATTGATGCCATTGGACGTGCTCGAGGTAAAAACCCAAACATGGGATCGAACGACGAACGTGAAAACACACTGAATCAGCTACTTACCGAAATGGATGGTTTCGACACCAACAGTGGAGTAATTATTTTGGCCGCTACCAACCGTGCCGACATTCTCGACCGCGCATTAATGCGTGCCGGACGTTTCGACAGACAAATTCATGTTGAGTTGCCCGATTTAAACGAACGTGCCGAAATTTTTAATGTGCACTTGCGTCCTTTAAAATTAAACGAAAGTGTAAAAGTTGATTTTCTGGCCAAACAAACACCCGGATTTTCGGGTGCAGATATCGCAAACGTTTGTAACGAATCTGCGTTAATTGCAGCACGGAAAAATCGTGAATCGGTTACAAAACAAGATTTCCTGGATGCAGTCGACCGGATTATTGGTGGACTTGAAAAGAAAAATAAAATCATCTCGCAAGTCGAGAAAAAAACAATTGCATACCACGAAGCCGGTCATGCAACAATTAGCTGGCTTTTAGAACATGCACATCCGCTGGTAAAAGTTACCATTGTTCCGCGTGGAAAAGCGCTGGGTGCAGCCTGGTATTTACCCGAAGAACGATCGATAACTACAAAAGATCAGTTGTTGGACGAAATGGCTTCGGCTTTGGGTGGTCGTGCAGCTGAAGAAATTATTTTTGGTAAAATCTCTTCAGGAGCTCAAAACGATTTGGAAAAAGTAACTAAGCAGGCTTATGCCATGGTGAGCATTTTTGGAATGAGCGAAAAAGTTGGACACGTTAGTTTTTACGACTCTTCGGGTCAGTCTGATTATTCGTTTACAAAACCGTACAGCGAAAAAACAGCTGAATTAATCGACAAAGAAGTTAAAGTTTTAATCGACAGGCAATACGTACGTGCCGTTCAAATTTTAAAAGACAACGCTGAGGGACATCAAAAGCTCGGAGAACTTTTACTCGAAAAAGAGGTGATCTTTAGCGAAGACCTGGAAGAAATATTTGGCAAACGTCCTTGGGATAAAAAACATGTTATCTCAGAAAATGGAAGCGATAAACCGATAGAAATAAAAGCTGAGGAAACTGCCGAGGTAGAAAAACCTTCTGAAGAGAAAGAAGAAGACAATTCGGTTAGCGAATAAAATGGGTTCAGCGCGCGAAGAAATATTGGACAGGCTTAAAAATGCCGTTCATCCTGCGCCGGAAAAATCCGATTTTGATGCTCCCGTTTATCATCCGATAGAAAAACCTTTGGAACTTGCTTTCAAAGAAAATCTGGAAAAGGTAAACGGGAGCGTTTTTATTTTTAATACTGAAAAAGAACTTTTTGGAAACCTTAAAAGTTTCCTTTCTTCGTTTCAACCTGAAAATATTTCTTGTACCGAAACTGAAATTCAATCGGCATTAAATGTATTCGAAATTCCATTTTCCAACAGTCCTGGCCTTTCAAAATCGATGGAAATTGGAATTACCGGCTGCGAATTTTTAATTGCACACACCGGATCGGCTATGGTCAGCTCTGCACAAAAAGGGGGCCGCCAGTTGTTTGTTTATCCGCCGGTACACATCATCATTGCAAAAAAAGATCAGCTTGTTGGTTATTTGGCGAATGCTTACACCGCCATTCAGCAAAAATACAAATACAAACTTCCCTCGCAGATTACCTTAATTACAGGCCCCAGCAGAACCGCTGACATTGAAAAAACCTTGGTTTTAGGAGCCCACGGTCCAAGAGAATTACAGGTATTTCTGCTCAACAAGTAAACTTTTCCACACAACTTTAAGTATTCACTAATCATTATTTTTAACTTTGCATCATGGAAAAAGGATGGAAAGAGGTTTATATGACAGCTCACGACTACAAAGCGTCGATGGCAAAAGATATGTTGGAGAATGGAGGAATCACTGCGGTGATACTCAATCAACACGATACAGCGATGCCTTCGAATGGAGAGTATTCTGTAATTGTTGCCGAAGCCGACGTAGCGAAAGCAATTGAACTTCTAAAAAAATTGAAACATTGAGCGATCTCCTTAAAAGAAGTTTATCGGGCATTGCATTTATTGTCGTTCTGTTAGCTGCAACAATTGTGCATCCCTTTGCTTTTGCCGCAATTTTTGGTGTTATTCTGTTTTTCACACTCGACGAGTTCTATAAAATAACAGAACAAGCCGATGTTCAGGTTCAAAAATATCCGGGAAAAATTGTTGGAGTCTTGTTTTTTATTATCTGCTTTTTAACGGCCAACAACTTTATTTCCTCTTCTTATATTCTACTATTTATTCCATTTCTGATTCTGATTCTGATTTTTGAAATGTTTAGCAAAAAAGGCAACTGTCTTAAAAACAGCGCGATTACAATTACCGGATTAATTTATGTGGCACTCCCGTTTAGTTTGCTCAATTTTATAGTTTCGTCGGGGCCAACCGGAAATAAAACATTTTACCCCTGGATTTTAGTGGGTTTATTTTTTATTATCTGGATTTACGATTCGATGGCTTATGTTACCGGATCCTTGCTGGGGAAACATAAAATAGCAGCTAAAATATCACCCGGAAAGTCGTGGGAAGGATTTATTGGAGGTACTATATTTGCTGTGATTATGGGGATTCTTAATGCCGTATTGTTTCAGGAAATAGATATACTTAATTGGATAATAATTGCAATTCTTGCTGTAATTTTCGGAACTTTGGGTGATTTTTTTGAATCGAAATTAAAACGCGAAATCGGAATAAAAGATTCAGGAACGATTTTGCCCGGACACGGTGGCTTGCTCGACCGATTCGACAGTTTACTTTTTGCCGCGCCGGTAGTTTTTGTATGGCTTAATTTTATTGATAAATTTTGATGGTATGACTATTCATAAAGAAGGGAAAATAATAATTCCCATTGCATTTTTTATCATCGCAGTACTCGATGCTATTATCTATGTACTACTAAAAGATTACTTGATTTTTTATGTTTTGATGCTTGCTTCGCTTGTTTTGGCAGGACTCGTTGTTTATTTTTTCAGAGTGCCGGAACGCAAAATTCCCCTGAACGAAAACCATGTTTTATCGCCCTGCGACGGAAAAGTTGTAGTAATAAAAGAAGTTTTCGAGAAAGAATATTTTAAAGATCAGCGAATTCAGGTTTCTATATTTATGTCGCCATTAAATGTGCACCAAAACCGGGCGCCAATTGGTGAAGAGATTACCTATTTAAAACATTTTAGAGGTGCATTTTATCCGGCATTTGTCGAAAAATCATCGGAATTAAACGAGCGTTGTTCGGTGGTTTTCAGAAATAAAAAAGGAATAGAAATTTTATCTCGACAAATTGCAGGGACCGTAGCTCGCAGAATTTGTACATATAAAGTTCCGGGCGACAAAATTCAACAAGGTGCCGAATACGGATTTATTCGTTTTGGATCGCGTGTCGATTTATTTCTGCCGTTGACTGCAAAAATAAATGTTGAATTAGACAACAAACCTGTAGCCGGACAAACCGTTATAGCAACTTTATAATTTTATTTTGAAAAGAATAATTCAGCAAATACCAAATTTTATTACTTCCCTGAACATTGTGATGGGAATTTTGGCAACCATTTTTGCCATCGACGGACATTTAATCTGGGCCGGAATTTTTATTATTACAGCCTCGGTTCTCGATTTTTTTGATGGTTTTGCCGCCCGACTATTACATGCCTATTCCGAAATTGGAAAACAACTTGATTCTTTGGCCGATATCGTATCTTTTGGAATTGCTCCCGGAGCGATTCTTTTTACACTACTCGAATTTTCGATGTTCGATGTTAATCAACCCATTTACAATATTAGCGCAAATTGGTACGAGTGGACCATTTTATTTTCGTCCTTTTTAGTTCCGGTTTTTGGAGCAATTCGTTTAGCACGTTTTAACATCGACACTTCGGGTAAAACTTTTTTCCGCGGATTACCGATTCCGGCCAATGGAATTTTTTGGGCATCGATGGGATTGATGCTGGAAGTACCCAAATACCAGGAATATTTTCAACTCATTTATTCGACCAACAATTTATTGATACTCGGAATTTTTATGTCGGGGATGATGGTGATTACCATGCCAATGTTCTCGTTCAAAATAAAAACACTGGCCTTTAAAACCAATTGGTATCGCTACCTTTTAATCTTGATTTCGATAGTGCTCTTTGCCCTCTTAAATGTCTACAGCATTCCGCTGATTATTTTCACTTATATTTTGATGAATCTGGCTTTTTATTTACTGAAAGTCGATTTCTAGAGAATGGATTTCAATTATTAGAAAAATTAAAGCCCCTGAAAACGAAAGATATATTTTTCCCGAGGGAAAGATAAATAATACACCATGACAAATTGACTTTCGCAGACAGAGGCCTAATTTAATAACACACAAATTGAGTAATGTCCAGCGTTAGGACATTTACTTTATTAGTTAACAACAAAAGTGGACAGATGTTTTTGTTTTAGAAAATAAAATCGAATTTTGCTATTTTATTGGTGCTGCAAATTGTGCAACATTTTCGTCGGTGATGGTTTTATCGCCTAAAATAATCAGCCTTTCAATTACATTTCTAAACTCCCTGATGTTTCCAGTCCAGGTAATTTTTTGCAACCCAGCCACTGCTTTATCGGTGATAGTTTTTTCGGGCATTCCATATTCAGCACAAATCTGTTTGATAAAATGATTTGCGAGTAGCGGAATATCCTCGAGTCTTTCATTTAAAGTAGGAACACGAATTAGAATAACACTCAATCGGTGGTATAAATCTTCGCGAAAATGGCTTTCCAGTATTTCTTCCGACAGGTTTTTATTGGTAGCTGCGAGCACACGCACATCAACTTTTAAATGTTTGTCGCCACCAACGCGAGTGATGATACTTTCCTGCAAAGCACGTAAAACTTTTGCCTGCGCCGACAAACTCATGTCGCCAATTTCATCCAGAAAAAGTGTTCCTCCGTTTGCCTGTTCAAATTTTCCTTTTCGCTGTTTAACGGCCGATGTGAATGCACCTTTTTCGTGCCCAAACAATTCGCTTTCTATTAATTCTGAAGGAATTGCCGCACAATTCACTTCGATAAATGGTCCTGACGAACGATGACTTTGTTCGTGAATCCGGCGTGCAATCAACTCTTTACCAGAACCATTTGCTCCGGTTATTAAAACCCGAGCATCGGTGGGTGCCACACGGTCGGCCATTTCAAGAATCGATGAAAGAGCTTTCGATTCGCCAACAATCTCAAATTTTTTACTGACCTTCTTTTTCAGGATTTTTGTTTCGGTAACGAGGCTCGATTTATCCATCGCATTTCGTATAGTAATCAACAAACGATTTAAATCCAGCGGTTTTTCGATGTAGTCGAACGCTCCTTTTTTAATTGAATCGACTGCAGTATCGATATTTCCATGCCCCGAGATCATAACTACAGGAGTGTCGGGTGACATTTCATTTAACTTCTCCAGCACTTCAATTCCATCCAGTCCGGGCATTTTTATATCGCATAGAACAACATCGTATTCCATACTTTTTACTTTCTCGATGCCTTTATTTCCATCTTCGGCCAAATCAACTTCATACTTTTCGTATTCTAAAATATCTTTCAGTGTATTTCTGATGCTTCTCTCGTCGTCGATTACCAGGATTCTTGACATAAAATTATTCTGTTAATGTTTCTGCGTAAAAATAGTCTTACTTTGTTTGAATTAAAAATCAGTTGGGAAAAAGATTGAATAAAAAAATACCTCACTCAAAAGTAAGGTATTCGTTGCAAAAAAATTTGGAGGTAAAAATGATCGGTATAGGTTTTTACCAACCTGCATCCGAAAAATAACGCATAAACTGGGTACGTTCGTACAATACAGGTTTCTTAATATTTTTCTGGCTGGCTTTTCCACGAAATTCTTCAATGGAATTGTAGTTGTGCCTTTCCATCCAATCTTTTAAAGCCGCTGTCATTTCTTCAATAACTTCCGAACCATTTTTATAGATTGCGGAAACTATCTCGGTTACCTGTGCACCAACCAAAAGGTTTTTAATCATCTGCTCGCCATTAAAGATACCCCCTGAAGCAGCAAATTCAATATTTGTTTTGCCGTATAAAATGCCAATCCAGCGCAAAGTCATTGTATTCAATTCCTTGGT
>JBNKOT010000048.1:0-5204 GCA_050294855.1 Draconibacterium sp.
TAGGTGCAATTTATCAGTAGAATAGCAACAAACTAAAACAAACTTTTTTATTTCGCGAAATTAGCAGTGCTCACCGAAATATAAATATTATCGAAATAGTTTCACATAAATATCGATTTGTTTTAATATCAATGTGTTAAGATTTTATCGTTTAATTTTTACGAATAAAACCACTGAATTTATCAGATAGGCAGAAACAATAACGATGTTCCCAAATGTTTCGTTGTAGAAGTTATAAATTAATTTTCCCGACAAAGCAATTATTCCGCCAATAACGATGGCGTAAATGGCCCTTTTTTGTATGGTTTTTAAGTTTAGTAATCCGGCTAAAGTTGGCACCACAAAAGCGCCCGAAAAAAACGTAAGTGCAAACAACAACGATTGTATAATGGAAGTTATAAAAAGGGCAATTACTATGCTCAATATTCCCATAAAAACAACAATCACGCGCGTAGTTTTGAGCGAGTTTTTATGATGCAGACTTCCCGAATAGATTTCATTAAAAATCATCGACGAGGTTAATAGGGTCGTATCAGCCGACGACATTACCGCCGATAAAAGTGCGGCAATAAAAAGCCCGTAAGCCCAGCCGGGCAACAAATGTTGCGCAAAAGAAACAATTCCCAAATCCGAAAATTCCTTCGAATAAATTCCTAAATAAGTTAATACCACCGAAACCGGGATTAAAAGCACTGCAACAATTAGAATACTACGGGCAGCGGTTTTTTCGTTTTTTGCGCAAAATACCCGCGAATAAATATCGGGGCCAACCACAAAGGTTACCGAATAAGTTAAGATTAAAATGAGTAAATCAAAAACTGAAAAAGATGAATTAAAAAGCGACCCTGTTTCAAACTTTTCAAAAGCAACAGAAGTTGGATTATTTGTTGAAAAGAAAAGTAAAGCTGTTAGTCCAAAAAGAATTAAAACTGCCTGAAGTGCATCGGTTTTTAAAATGCTCAATTGCCCACCCAGAAGTGTATATAAAATAAAAACTAAACCCGATAAAAGTGCCGCGTTTGTATAATTAATAAAACCTAAACCACTGAGTATTTTTGCAGCCGCAATAATTTGTGCTGCAATAATTCCGAGCCAGGCGAGCGGAATAATCACCGACGAAATGTTTTCTGCTTTTTTCCCGTAAAACTTTCCAAGCATTTCGGGCAGCGTATAATTCCCAAATCGCTTAACGTATTTTGTAAGCGGTATCAGTAAGAATAAACCCAAGGCCGCCGAAAACAAAAACCACAGTGCTGCCCAACCAATTTTCTGGCTCAGTTCGATGGTACCTAAAATAGCAGATCCGCCTAAAATCGTTGCCAGTAAACTACCTGATACAGGAATTAAACGCGCCCTTTTTCCGGCTACAAAATAATCATCAGGAGTTTTTATTTTAAACGCCGAATAAACTCCAATGGCAAGGATAAAAACAAAATAAACGCTTAATGTAATTTCGGTCTGCATAATTATTCTGACAAATATCGAAAATTAAACATCATATTCGTATTTTCGTTAATCATTAAAAATAAATAAAATGAATCGTATTGTTTTTCTACTTGCCGCCTTAATGCTATTTTTGGCGGCTTGTACCTCAAAAGAGAAAATTATGCCGCCTGTTGCAAAAAAAGTGAAGAAGGAATTAGTCACCCACGGTCAAACTCGTGTGGATAATTATTATTGGATGAATGATCGGGAAGATCCGGAAGTAATTGCATATCTCGAGGCCGAAAATGCGTACAAAGATGCTGTGATGAAGCATACTGAGATTTTACAGGAGAAATTGTACGATGAAATAAAATCAAAAATCAAACAACAAGACGAATCGGTTCCTTATAAAAAGAACGGATATTATTATTACACCAAAACCGAGCCAGAAAAAGAATATTACCTGGTTTGCCGAAAAAAAGACAATCTTGATAACGAAGAAAAGGTTATTCTTGATCTTAATAAAATGGCAGAAGGACACGAATATTTTGCCTTGGGTGGATCGTCGGTTAGCCCCGATAATAAAATGCTTGCTTACGGAATCGATACCGTTAGCCGCAGAAAGTACACCATTTATTTTAAAAACCTCGAAACAGGAGAACATCTGGAAGACGCAATTCCTCTAACTACTGGAGGTGCAACTTGGGCGAACGACAATAAAACCGTTTATTACGTACTAAAAGACGATGAGACTTTGCGGGCCATGAAAATTATGAAACATACGTTAGGAACACCTGTAGAAAAGGATGTGGAAGTATTTTATGAAGCCGACGATACGTATTCAACATTTATCTATAAAACAAAATCGGAGAAATATTTAATTATTGGAAG
The DNA here is from genome assembly GCA_050294855.1 of Draconibacterium sp. GTDB lineage: Bacteria > Bacteroidota > Bacteroidia > Bacteroidales > Prolixibacteraceae > Draconibacterium. The sequence goes on from JBNKOT010000048.1 coordinate 2,317, forward strand.
CAGCAGCACTCTAACCACCGAGTATCGGTTTTTAGATGCCGACAATCCGGATGGAGAATTCAAAATTATTCAACCACGAACACGTGGATTGGAGTATTCGGTAGATCATTTTGGTAACGATTTTTACATTAGAACGAACCTCGATGCACTGAATTTTAAACTGGTTAAAACGCCGGTTACCGCCACCGAAAAAGAAAATTGGGTGGAAGTTATTCCGCACAGAAGCGATGTTTATTTTTCAGATTTCGACATTTTAAAAGATTATCTGGTAGTGTCGGAACGAAAAGAGGGGATTACGCAATTGCGCGTGATGCCATGGAAAGGTGAGGAATATTACATTAAATTCGATGAAGAGGTTTATACTGTGAGCTCCAATATCAACCTGGTTTTCGATACCGATGTTTTTCGGTTTAGCTATACTTCGATGACAACGCCGAATTCTATTTTCGATTTCAACTTAAAAACAAAAGAGCGAATATTATTAAAGCAGGATGAAATTTTGGGTGGTTTTAATAAAGACGACTACGAAACCAAACGTATTTATGCCACTGCCGGCGACGGAACAAAAATTCCAATGTCGATTGTGTATAAAAAAGGAATGGAAAAAAATGGCGATAATCCAACGCTGATTTATGGTTATGGTTCCTACGGAGCAACAATGGATCCACGTTTCCGGCTTTCGATTCTTCCTTTGTTAGACCGTGGATTTGTTTACGCAATTGCACATATTCGTGGTGGGCAAATTAACGGCCGTGCCTGGTACGACAATGGAAAATTGTTGAACAAGATGAATACGTTTACCGATTTTAACGACTGTTCGCAGTTTCTGATCGACGATGGTTACACCAATCAGGAGAAATTATTTGCGATGGGTGGAAGTGCCGGCGGTTTGTTAATGGGCGCCTGTATAAATCTACGCCCCGATTTGTACAAGGGTGTAATTGCCGCCGTTCCGTTTGTCGATGTGGTTACAACCATGCTCGACGAAAGTATTCCGTTGACTACTTTTGAATTCGATGAATGGGGAAATCCAAAAGACGAAAAGTACTACTATTATATGATGTCTTATTCGCCTTACGACAATGTGGAAGCAAAAGATTATCCTGCCTTGCTTGTAACTACCGGCTTGCACGATTCGCAGGTTCAGTATTGGGAGCCTGCAAAATGGGTGGCCAAATTACGTGAGTTGAAAACCGACGATAATTTGTTGATTTTCCATATTAATATGGAATTTGGGCACGGTGGTGCATCGGGGCGTTTTAAATGGATCGAAGACACTGCACTGGAATATGCATTTATATTCGACGAGTTAGGAATTCAATAGACTGAAAATCTGAAATATTCGATAGAAGCCGGTTGATACCGGCTTTTTTTGTGGCCTATTTTAAGCATTCAGAAAAATGTTTTAAAGACTGAAATAAGCTATTGTTTAAATGAAATATAGTGTAATGTGCAGAAACACAGGCGCTGTAGAATGATGTGTTTTGATTTATTCCTGGAGGCTTGGAATAAATCAATTAATGGCTTGATATGAATCAACTGGAAATATGATATGTGTTGATAATATTGGATAGATTTAATGATAAATTAACATTAAAAATGAGATTATGCCAGTTCAGTTAAAAACATTGATTCCACTTTTTGCAGTATTTATTTTACTGTTTTTAGTGGCACGACATTTTCTTATCCCCGAATCATTTGGTAAATACGGACACTATCGGGCTGATTCGATTGACGAAATTGGCGCCCTACCTATTAAGTATGCAGGAAAAGCTGCGTGTATCGAATGTCATGAAATAGAAGCGGAGTTACTTGCTTCTGATGCGCATTCGAATTTGTCGTGCGAAGTTTGTCATGGACCGGGAGCACAACACGCCGACGATTACGAAATTAAACCTGTAAAATCGGGAACCAGAGAAGTTTGTGGTCGGTGTCATAGTTTAATTGCTGCACGAAAAATTGAAGTTATAAACCAAATCGATACAAAAGAACATCATCCTGAAAAAACAGATTGTATCGATTGTCATAATCCACATGCCGTATGGGAAATAAAAGAATAAGTGCATCGCGCAGGAATTTTTTAAAAAAGTCAGCGGCGCTTGCCGGAACGATTTTGGCCACATCGGCACTGGCACCTTTTAAGGCAATAATATTTGCTGCAAACGATCCAGAGGATGGTACTCCATGGTACGGTGTTGGAATCGATATTGAAAAATGTATAGGTTGCGGAATGTGTGCCAAGTCTTGCAAATTGGAGAACAATGTTCCACAGGAGCCTTTTTATTTTCGATCGTGGGTCGAACAGTACACCATAAAAAACGACGGTGAAATCTATGTTGAATCTCCTAATGGCGGAATCGACGGCTTTACACAAACCGTTGCTGAAGACGATATTTTCAAAACATTTTTTGTTCCTAAAATGTGTAATCATTGTGCTAAATCGCCTTGTACACAAGTTTGCCCGGTTGGTGCGACTTACGAAAGTCCGGAAGGAATTTCGCTGGTGGATGAAGAATATTGTATCGGATGCAGGTATTGTATACAAGCCTGTCCGTACGGTTGCAGGTATATTCATCCCGAAAAAGGTACAGTTGACAAATGTACTTTGTGCTATCATCGAATTACAAAAGGACTGGCTCCGGCTTGTGTCGAAGTTTGTCCGACAGGAGCAAGAATTTATGGAGACCTGCACGACACAGAAGGGGAGTTGTTCAAGTTTCGCAAAGAACACAACTGTCAGGTTTTAAAACCAAATTTAAACACTGCTTCAAAATTATTTTATAACGGATTAAGTGCGGAGGTACGATAATATGGAAGAATTATATGAAATGCTCAGTCGTGTTGACGGATATATTTATCCGAACGAAATAGAACTGCATTGGGGAATC
>JBNKOT010000049.1:0-1915 GCA_050294855.1 Draconibacterium sp.
CTGCGTCATATTTGCTTACCATAGCCCGCTATGCTTTCGCAAACAGTCCTTGAAACTCAATATTTATACGCGATTTGAGCCATTAATTTTATATCGAACTCAGGTTAATAGAAAGTTTTTATTTTTTGCAAGATGGCACCCGTATTTATTATGATTTACGGATGCCATCTTTTTTTTGATTCTGAAAGTAACCAAAGTCACACCCAGAGTTCAGGTAGAAATATTCCTTTGTAAAAAGCATTATTATGACAGATATTATCAAAAAATACAAATGGAAAATAGCCGGAGTGTTAATTGGCGGAGTTGCCGGATTTGCCTATTGGTACTTCATCGGCTGTACTTCAGGAACCTGTCCGATACAATCTAACTGGCACACCAGTACCCTATACGGTGGTTTAATCGGGTATATTTTGCCCAATTCTCCGAATAAGAAAAAACAGGACAAAAAAGAAAAGGAAACTAAAGAAAACATTTAGTACGCTGGATTATTACAAAGATGCCATCCTTAAAAGATTTTAGTTTACGATTGCAGCAATTGCAGCACCCAATAAACTAGAGTTTTCGACTTCCACAATTTCGTAATAACGTTTATTATCGCCCGAAAGAATTTCCTGTAAAAATGCTTCGAACATCAATTGAAATTTGTGCAGTTTATAGAATGTTGTTCCTTCGATTGTCATTAAAACTGGTTTCTCTGCTGTTTTGGCTTTTCCTGATTTTAAGATGACCGAAGCCAGATTTATTGCTACCAATTTGGCAGCGCGTTCGATCAATCCGTTTATAATTCCGGCAGCAATTTCTTTGTCTTCTTTTGTTGGAAGAACAGCACTTAATTCATTTTTATCCAGTTCAATTCCACTCACAAATTTATTGACTTCTTCAGAAGAAAGTTCCGCTAATCCTTCAATTTTTTTTGCATCGGAGAACAAACTTTTTGAAGCTGCAATTTTTAATGCCGTTGTACAAAGTCCGCCAAAATAGCCACCCGAAAACATTTTTTCGAAAGCATATCGTCCCGGATTTTTTGTTGTATTGTCGAATGCTATGTCAATATCGGTTCGGGGTGCAACTCCAAATGCTCCCGACTCGATATTAATAATTTGACTGTTGTGCAAATCAAGACCAGCGGTTTTTGTGATGTTTTTATTTGCTTCAATATAACTGGTGTTGGTTCCGGTTCCAAGGATAAAACCAATGTAAGTATCATAAGTTTTTCCGGCGGTTGCAGCTTTTCCGGCCAATAAAGTAGAAACGGTATCGTTCATCAAAACCAGTTGTTTTTCGGGTGTTCCCATGGCAGCCAGTAATTGTTCTCCGATCATTTCACCGATAACTTCCGGTGCTTTTACTTCTTTACTCCATTCCAGTAATTTCCCGTCTTTATTCGGAAAAATTTCAGCGGCATACGAAAAGCAGAATCCTATTTTATTCGAAACCGATTTGTAATCTTCGAGGTAGTTGGCAAATGTGTCGAAGAATTCCTTTTTTGAAAGTTCTTTTTCAACCGCCGGCATTTTATTGTGTTGAATGTTTTCGGTAATCAGTTTGAGGTTGTCGTCGAAATAAACTTTGGCCGCACGAAAATTTGTACCACCTGCATCGATGGCAAGCACCGGAACGTTTGCTTTCACTTCACCATCGGCTTCAATGTAGGTTGGAAGCATTAAAAGCGAACTTTTTTTTCCGGCCAAACCATTTCCCATTTCAACTAAAAAAGTGTTAACTAATTCTATTGTGTTGATGTCTGAGGCGGTCATTTTATGCGCCTTCAAAAAATCTGTTGCTTTGCTCATCTTATCTTTTTTGTTTTATAATGCATTTTCAAGTTTAAAAACCCAGGCGTGCTCGCTTGGATTTGTTAAGGGAGAGAGTTGTGGCGGTATTATTTTGATGGTTTCGCCCGATTTTTTATACT
>JBNKOT010000050.1:0-3667 GCA_050294855.1 Draconibacterium sp.
GTACAATCCCAATTTCGATGGCCACGGTAAGATCAACTAAAATTGTCAATAAAAAAGTGGACAGCAGAATAATAATATCGAAAGTTGAACCTTTTAAAATCGATTTAAAAGAGCGCCATTCGCTCATGTTATAAGCAATAACGATAAGAATACCGGCCAACACAGCCATTGGAATAAGTTTTACCCATTTCCCGAAAAACAGCATGATCAGCAGCAAAGTAATGGCATGAATAATTCCGGCAACCGGTGTTCTTCCACCATTTTTAACATTTGTGGCTGTTCGTGCAATGGCGCCGGTTGCTGGAATTCCTCCAAAAAAAGGAGTAACAATATTTGCAATTCCCTGTGCAATTAATTCGGTGTTCGAACGATGATTACTACCAATCATTCCATCGGCAACAACTGCCGAAAGCAACGATTCGATGGCGCCCAAAAGTGCGATTGTAATGGCCGGTTGAAGATAATTTCCAAGCTCACTAAATTCAATCTTCGGAAATTCGAAGTGGATGGAATTCGGAATGTTACCAAAAAAAGTTTCGATGGTACTTACCGGAAGCTGAAAAGCCTGCACCAAAACCGTTCCAACAACAATTGCGATAATCGATCCTGGTACTTTTTTGATGAACTTTTTCGAAAACAGAATAACAAAAATGGTGATGAGCGTTAGTCCAACTGCATACAAATTTATCGTATTCAGTTGCGTAAAATAAACACCCCACTTGGCAATAAATCCCGATGGTAGCTTTTCAATTTCAAGCCCAAATGCATCTTTAATTTGTGTCGAAAAAATTACCACTGCAATACCGCTGGTAAATCCGACAATTAATGGATGTGGGAAATATTTTAATAATGAACCCAGTTTCAATAATCCAAAAATAACAAGAAACACTCCCGCAAGTATGGTTGAAATTAAAAGTCCGTTTAATCCGTATTGCGACAAAATACTAAATAGGATAACAATAAATGCCCCGGTTGGTCCGCCAATTTGTACCCGGCTCCCACCCAAAACGGCAATTAATAATCCGGCAACAACAGCAGTTATTAATCCTTTTTCGGGAGAAACTCCCGATGCAACGGCAAAAGCAATTGCCAGAGGAAGCGCCACAATTCCAACTACAATACCGGCCAATAAATCAGCTGTAAATTGTTTTCGTGTATAACCTTCTTTTAAAACTGTAAAAAGTTTTGGTCTAAAAAAATTATTCAATTCTTGCGATTTTTAATAACGCGCAAAAGTAATTTATTTGATTCTTGATATTCATTGAAAACAATGAATTGTTAACTTCGAACAAATAAATTAAGATTGTTAATTGGTTCGAACATAAAGATACGGAATTTTGTATCATTGAACTCAGGGTACTAATTGACTCAAAATAAAATCGCATTTATGATTGATCAATTATGCTTAACAACAAGATTTAATTAGGGATTAATTGTTTGAGTTTGACCAATATTTCCCTAAATTAAAGAACTAATAAAAAGAGATAAATGGTTAAACATCTGAAAAAAAAAGCGGTGCGCAGAGCACAAAAGTCATGGGCTGATGGCGTTATAAAAATTGGTGAAGCGTATACAAAGAACGAAGATTATAAAACCATTACCGAAGAATTTGTTTATCGGCACTATGGGTATAAAGAAGGGATTGTTCTTTTTAAACCAACACTTGCCTCGATCGAACAATTTCGCGAAACCAGCGAAAAAGCCATTTCGTATTTTATTTCGGGGAATCCAAAATTCCCGGAAGATTTAGGTTTTGCACTTCGTCCCTGGAAAAAAATTAGGTTTAGAAATACCGGAATCGTTCAGATTAAAAATCATGCAGTGGCCATGGGGAACTATTTTTTTACCGATTTGGATGGTAATGAAACAAAAGTTGAATATACCATGGGATACTTTCTTGCCGACGATGGAACACTTAAAATTAATGTTCACCACTCATCGATGCCCTTTCAAAAATAAAACAAGAAAAACGATGAACTGATGTTTTGCTTCCTTAGAAGTTGAGTACGATGCTGCTGTTTTGAAAGATTACCAGGGAACAAACGATATTTTTTTCGCTCCTTGCGACTCGAGCGTTTTATAGCGAATAAAATAAACGCCAGGCGCATTTCCCGACAAATCGACGGAAACTCTGTAAGCATTTAATTTTGTTGTTTTGACCTCAACATTTTGCCCGATTAAATTTACCACCGATACATTTTCGATCTCCAACTGATCGACTGTTTCAAGTGTAAATGCATCGCTCGAAGGATTCGGAAATACATAAATTTCGGTCGGCTGTTCAACAACCGGAGTGTCGTTTATCGGATGATCGACATTACAAGCAACCAACTCAACCACATTAACCATTGAATTATAACCCGATTGTGCATCTTCGAAATCGTGCCAAACATTATTTTGTTTGTAATAGAAAAAATTATCGGTATTGGCTGGTCGCAACGACTGAAACAACACAAAAGAATCTTGTGCCTGTACATTACTCAATTCAAATCCCACAAAAAAGGTATCGTTGGGTTTTACCGATTCTGCAAAACCAATAAAATTCATGGCATCATCAACCAGATCTTTTAACAAAACATTTCGCGAATAAATAAGCGATTCGGGTAATTGGTTACCATTGTAAACTTTAATTTCTATTTCGCTGTTTGTCATCGAATTTGCCAAAACAAGTTTCGCAACCCCCAACGAAATTCCTGCAAGTTCGGGCTGTCCTTCTATTACAAATTTCTCCACAAATTCAGTAATACCAACACTATTTGTACCGCCCCAATATCCGGCAAATTCATCTGAATTTATGAGAGAAACAATTTCATTAGCATCTTCGCTGTTTAAATTGGTAAAAGCATCGCAGTATTCTTGCTCGGAGTAAAACTGCTTGCCACTTACAAACTGAGCATCCGATTTTATCGGATCCAACCAATATTTTAGTTGTTGACTCGAGTCCGATTTATAATCCCACGAAATGTGAAAACGTTCGAAATAATCGAGAATCGGATTACCGCAACTGGCAAGTCCTCCGGTTAAAGTTCCAATCAAATTTTTGTCCGTATTGTATAAAGGACCACCAGAAGACCCAACTTCTGTAACTCCCTGATCCCATCGTGCAATTTTTAAAAATCCCTCTTTTTTATACGAGGAGTTAAAATCGGAAACTGTTGGTGGATCGGCGTCCAAGGCAATTTTTTTTATATCACCCTGAGGATGATGAATACATATCGTTGAATCGGGTAAATTGGAAGAATGGTCCCAACCAGCAAAATACGGGCGATATTCAGGCGGCGGGATAAGCGACATTTCTGCCAATGCAAAATCCATACTATCGAACTGTGCCCGCATTAAAGCACCCGAAATGGTATTCGAAGGATCGCCGTCTAATGGCGCACAAAAAGGACTTTCGTAATTAAAAGCATAAACCGTGGTTTCGGCATATTCCCATTTATCGTAACAATGCGCAGCCGAAATAATATAAGGTTTCTGATCTTCTGCCGTATTATTAATCAATGAACCGGTACAGATTTCCACTCCATCGACAATCATTCTGCAAACCGCATTTTTCACCTCGTTCCAGTCGGCTCCCAAATCGCAGTTAATATCTATATTACACGAACCCGCAGCAATTCCCAACGGACGACGGTCGCTTTTTTCGAGAATGCCAATAAAATCGTGA
>JBNKOT010000051.1:0-1731 GCA_050294855.1 Draconibacterium sp.
AACAGTTATTAAAGACATTTCACTTTCGTTTTTTCTAGGGGCAAAAATAGGTATCATTGGATTAAACGGATCGGGTAAATCTACACTTTTACGCATTATTGCCGGGAAAGACAAATCGTTTAATGGCGAGTTGGTTTTTGCCGATGGATATTCTGTGGGATTGCTTGAACAGGAACCCGATCTCGACAATTCGAAAACAGTTATCGATATCGTAAAAGAAGGCACACAGGAAACGGTTGACGTGCTGAAACGCTACGAAGAGATTAACAATGAATTTGGCTTACCCGAAGTTTACGAAAATCCGGATGCAATGGATAAACTAATGGCAGAACAAGCCAAACTTCAGGAAAAAATGGATCAGTTGGATGCCTGGAATCTCGACAGTAAACTCGAGCGTGCAATGGATGCATTGCAATGTCCGCCAAACGATCAGCCGATTGGTGAACTTTCGGGTGGAGAGCGCCGCCGGGTTGCTTTGTGTCGTTTACTTTTACAGGAACCCGATATTTTACTGCTCGATGAACCAACCAACCATTTGGATGCAGAAAGTATTCAGTGGCTCGAAATGCATTTGGCACAATACAAAGGAACTGTAATCTGCATCACACACGACCGCTATTTTCTGGATAATGTAGCTGGCTGGATTCTGGAACTCGACCGCGGACAAGGAATTCCGTGGAAAGGAAACTATACTTCGTGGCTCGAACAAAAAGCCAAACGTTTGGAGCAGGAAGAAAAGACACATTCAAAACGAAGAAAAACACTCGAACGCGAATTGGAATGGGTGCGAATGGCACCAAAAGCGAGGCATGCAAAATCGAAAGCGCGATTGAGTGCTTACGATAAAATGCTGAATGAGGATGTTAGTCAGAAAGAAGAAAAGCTTGAAATATTTATTCCGAATGGTCCGCGCTTAGGCGATAAAGTGGTTGAAATGGAAGGCGTTACGAAAGGATTTGGAGAACGTATTCTTTTCGAGAATCTTGAATTCAGACTTCCGCCTGCAGGAATTATTGGTGTGATTGGGCCAAATGGCGCCGGAAAGACTACACTTTTTAAACTGATTATGAAACAACTGGAGGCCGACAAAGGAAACATCGAGATCGGTGAAACGGTCAAAATCAGTTATGTCGATCAAACCCACGATGCCATCGATCCCGAAAAATCGGTTTTTGAAGTGATTACCGGAGGGACCGAAACCATAATGCTGGGCAATAAACAAGCCAATTCGCGTGCTTATGTTGGACGTTTTAATTTTATCGGTGCCGATCAGGAGAAAAAATGTGGTGTACTTTCGGGTGGAGAAAGAAACCGTCTGCATTTGGCACTCGCATTAAAAGCCGAAGGAAACTTGTTGTTGCTCGATGAGCCAACCAACGATATTGATGTAAATACGCTGCGTGCACTCGAAGAAGGATTGGAAGCTTTTGCCGGTTGTGCCGTTGTAATTTCGCACGACCGCTGGTTTTTAGACCGCATTGCCACACACATTCTGGCTTTTGAAGGCGATTCGCAGGTTACATTTTTTGAAGGATCGTTTTCTGATTACGAAGAAAACCGCAAAAAACGAATGGGCGGAGAAGCTCCAAAACGATTTAAGTATAAAAAACTGATGGCTTAAAATTCCATTTTTTCATTCCATCTCAATAAAAAAAGAATCCATTTGCTAACTGCAGATGGATTCTTTCTACCAATCGGAATTAAAAAATTAATTTTATCAATGCATAACCG
>JBNKOT010000052.1:0-2898 GCA_050294855.1 Draconibacterium sp.
GGCCAGACAAAACGCTGCGTTTACTCACCAATCATTTATATTTCAGGAACCCAAAGAAAAGAAAGCAAAACCTATAACTTTTCCTTTTAAATCAGCAAAGCTTATCACTTAACATAATATTTCACATTTAAGCAACAAAAACCCCGGAGCCTCTGCTCCGGGGAAAAAACCAAAAATCAACTAACCTTTAAACCGCCTGGCGACTTCGTCCCAGTTGACGAGATTCCAGAAAGCATTCACATAATCCGGACGTCTGTTTTGGTAGTTCAGGTAGTACGCATGCTCCCACACGTCAATCCCCATCAATGGCGTACCTTGAACTTCTGCAACATCCATCAGCGGATTATCCTGGTTGGGCGTTGACGAAATCGCCAGTCCCTTTTCTTGAAGTACCAACCAAGCCCAACCCGATCCAAACCGCGTTAACGCAGCTTTGACGAAAGTCTCACGGAAATTTTCTACTGAACCAAATGAATCTTTAATTGCATCAAGCAAAACTCCCTCCGGGTTTGGTGACCCACCGGGAGCAATTACATCCCAATACAAGTTGTGGTTGTAAAAACCACCTCCATTGTTCCTCACTGCAGCCGATTGACCTGAAACACCAGCTAAAAGTTCTTCAACCGATTTTCCTTCCAAATCTGTTCCTGCCACTGCAGCGTTTAAATTATTTGTATAACCGGCATGATGCTTTCCGTGATGGATCTCCATTGTCCGTGCATCGATGTGCGGTTCTAATGCTGTATAATCGTAACCTAATTTTACTAATTCAAAAGCCATAATAATATTTTTTAAAAGATTTTAGCGTATTTTATTCCACTAAACAAATGTAAGCGCTATTTAGAATAATTCCAAATCTTTGTTTCAATAACACATTGAATTTATTTATTGTTCATAGTTTGTTTCAATAATGCGCAAAAAAGATTTGTGGTCGTCTCGACAAAATCCACAGAACTACTTAAAACAAGGACTTCAAAGGTTGTAAGACCGTTAAAATTAAACGGCAAAATAGTTTCAATATATTTCTGCAAAAGGAATACAAAACTGTTAACTTTGCAGCTTTCATTAGAATCATGAACCGGAGTATACTCAAATTAGCTCTTCCAAATATTATCAGCAACATCACAATTCCACTATTGGGAATGGTAGATTTAGCTTTGATGGGGCATCTAAATTCAGAAGTATACATTGGAGCCATTGCGCTGGGCGGAGTTATTTTCAATTTTATTTACTGGGGTTTTAGTTTTTTGCGGATGAGTACTTCAGGATTTACCGCGCAGGCCTTTGGAGAGAAAAATCACAACGAAAGCATAACAATTCTGGTTCGTGCTTTATTGATTGCACTCATGATCAGTTTATTAATTTTAATTTTTCAGGCGCCAATTGCCTGGGCAAGTTTTGCGATTATTGGTGGCAGTCAGGAAGTAGAAATGCTTGCGAATGAGTATTTCCGAATTCGTGTTTGGGCGGCTCCTGCAGCATTAAGTTTGTTTGTTTTTAGCGGATGGTTTTTAGGGATGCAAAATGCCCGTTACCCCATGATTATTGCAATTGCAGTAAATATTGTAAACATCTTACTTAGTATGTTTTTTGTTTTTATTCTGAAAATGAATTCGAATGGAGTGGCGTTGGGAACAGCCATTTCGCAATATGTCGGACTGATAATTGCCTTGTTATTATTTTTCTCGAAATACAAATATTTGCTTGCCAAACTTTCGAAAAAAGGCGTAATGAACCTGAAAATAATCGTCGAATTTTTCAGGGTGAATACCGATATATTTATTCGCACCTTTTGTATTATTGGTGTTTTTACTTTTTTCACCTCGAAATCGGCAAGTATGAACGATACGATTTTGGCTGTAAATTCCATTCTAATTCAACTGCTCCTGTTTTTCTCTTTTTTTATCGATGGATTTGCTTTTGCCGGCGAAGCACTGGTTGGAAAATATGTAGGAGCCAAAGAAATTTCGAACCTAAAAAAAGTGGTTAAATTGCTTTTCTTATGGGGAGCCGGATTGGCAGCAGCATTTACAATTATATATTTACCGGGTGTAAATTTGATTCTGGAAATACTTACCTCACAAACCGAAGTAATTAGCGGAGCACAACCGTTTCTTGTTTGGGTGATTTTGGTTCCGCTGGCAAGTTTTGCTTCGTTTATATGGGATGGAATTTACATTGGTGCCACTGCTTCGAAAGCGATGCGAAATACATTGCTGGGTGCTACATTTCTGGTTTTTATTCCCATTTATTATTTTTTAAATCCGGTTTTTGGGAACCACGCGCTGTGGTTAGGAATGCTTCTTTTTATGTTTGCTCGTGGTTTAATTCAAACCTTTTTATATAAAAAATCGATATTAATTCAATTTCAAAATACCGATGCAACTTAGCTCAAAACGACTGGTTTTTAACAAAGTAAAGTTCAACGATCTCGAAAATTATCTCTCGTTGGTGACCAGCAAAAAGGTAATGCAATTTATTACCGGAGAGCCAATTTCAAAGGAAAAGGGAATTTTGAAGTTTGAACAACTTCTTGCTGAAAACCAAACGAAAACAAAATATGGCCATTTTCTGGTGTTCCAGAAAACCAACGATCAATTTGTAGGTTATGCAAAATTGGTTGAAACAAGTACCGACATTGCGGAACTCGGTTATTTGTTTTTATCCGAATTCTGGGGCAAAGGATTTGGAAACGAAGTATCGGAAATATTGACCAAATACTCGAAAACCATTGCAGAACTAAAAAAAGTAATTGCCATTATCGACCCCGAAAACGAAGCCTCAAAAAAGATACTTTTAAATTGTGGATTCCACCTTCATAAAACTTGTATAATGGATGGATTACCAGCCGCAATTTACCATTTAGAACTTTAAACTATTGGCAACTACTCAGGTAGT